>NZ_JAVRKK010000046.1:0-15304 GCF_031962545.1 Candidatus Igneacidithiobacillus taiwanensis | reverse complement strand
CGCTACCCGGTAAAACCCCCGGATCCGGTACCCGACATGTTGAACCTGCATGGCACTCCTCCCTCGCCAAAGAAGTGCCAAAGGTTTGTGAACTTATGCAAAAGCGCGTGGCTGGAGAGGGAATGTCTAGACACGGTCTGGCGCGATCCCCAAACCTAGTCTAATATAAGAATCTGATGGCAAGATGCGAGTCAAAAGGAGACAATAATGGCCAGTCAACAAAAAGGGCAGATTCTGCAAGACCCTTTCCTCAACCTGTTGCGCAAGGAGCATGTTCCGGTCGCAATCTATCTGGTCAACGGCATCAAGCTCCAAGGATTCGTCGAATCGTTCGATCAGTTCGTTGTGCTGTTGCGTAACAACGTCAGCCAAATGATCTACAAGCACGCCATCTCCACGGTTGTGCCAAGTCGTGATGTGCGCTTGCCTCTGCCCGAAAATGAGGGTGAGGTGCCCAGTGCAGACGAGGCCGTCGACTGAATCGTCTGCCGGAAATCGAGCGCTCCCATCGGGATCGCTCGCTACTCATCCATGTTGCAACACCTGGTTCCTCGGATGTGGGCGGTGCCGAGTTTCGCCAGTTAGCTGCGGATACCGGCGCCGAGATCCTCGATCTCTGGTCCATCTCGCGCACTCGTCTCGATCCGGCAACCTGCATCGGCAGCGGTAAGGTGCAAGAGATTGCGGAATTCGTTCGTGCCAACAACGTTGATCTCCTGCTGTTCGATCTCCCGCTGAGTCCGGTGCAGGAGCGTAATCTCGAGCGGGCCTGCGCGGCGCGCGTGGTGGATCGAGTCGGTCTGATTCTCGACATCTTTGCTCGGAGAGCACGCACACACGAGGGAAAGCTGCAGGTAGAGCTGGCACAGCTCGATCATTTGCGCACTCGGTTGGTGCGCGGCTGGACCCATCTCGAGCGGCAGCGCGGCGGCATTGGCCTGCGCGGTCCCGGCGAAACCCAGTTGGAAACCGACCGCCGATTGATCGGCGAGCGGATTCGCATTCTCAAAGAGCGTCTGGCGCGAGTAGCTGCCCAACGCGGCATTCAGCGGCGCGCTCGGCTGCGAACCCCAGTCCCAACCGTGGCCTTGGTGGGGTATACCAATGCGGGTAAATCTTCTTTGTTCAATGTCCTGACGGCCAATGCGCAGTATGCTGCCGACCAGCTTTTTGCCACGTTGGATCCGACCATCCGTCGGCTCGCGCCCGAAGTAGCGGGGCAACAGATCTTGCTGGCCGACACGGTTGGCTTTCTTCGCGATCTCCCCACCGAGCTGATTGCCGCTTTTCGCGCTACATTGGAAGAGGTGAATGAGGCGCAACTGTTGCTCCACGTCATCGATGCGGCAGCACCGGATCGTGACGAGCAAATTGCGGCAGTAGAAGAGATTCTCGCAGATATTGGCGCCGATGAGTTGCCGCGGATTCGCGTTTTCAACAAAGTGGATTTGCTCGAGGATATTCCCCCCGCCCGCCGCGATGTCGATGGACAGATGACCGACGTCTGGCTCAGCGCGCATTCGGGCGAGGGTGTAGACCTGCTGCGCAAGGCAATCGTCGCTCGTTTACGACAGGAGCCCTTGCGCTTGCAATGTACCTTGCGGCCAGAGCAAGGGGCGTTGCGCGCTCGTCTTTACCAGCTCGCGTGTGTACTGGAGGAGAGCTTCGCGACCGACGGCAGGCAATTTCTGCAGATTGAAATCGATCGAGCCACTTGGGCGGGATTGCAAAAACACTACGGGGCAGAGAGTTGTCAGCGAGAGGATCTGCCCTCTACAATGCGCCCATAGTCCGGTGCAAGGAGAGCGGGATGCCATGGAGTGATCCGGGCGGCAGTGGTAATCAGAACGGTAACAAGAGCGGCAACCCGTGGGGGAAACGCCCCAAAAGCCCCAGTGGTTCATGGAACATCGACAAGATCACCAAAGAACTGCGTAAGTTGGGCAATAAACTCTCAGCTACGCCGGGAGCCGGTCCGCGTCGTAATTTTCCATATCTGACCTGGTTGCCGCTGATCGTTGCCGTCGTACTACTTTTCCTGTGGCTGCTCTCGGGATTTTACCAAGTCGATCCTGGCCAAGAAGCGCTCGTATTGCGTTTTGGGCAAGTGGTGGCGACGGTGCCGCCGGGCAACCATTATCATTGGCCGAGCCCCATTGAAACGGTAGAAACCGTGGACGTGGGTCGCAGTCGACGGCTGGTTCTCGGTTATGGAGACTCTGGTGAGGCTTTGAGCCCAGGACGTATCCTTACCAGCAACGATGAGTTGATCGACGTGCGGTACGCTGCCGATTATCGTATTGCGCATCCGCGTGAATACCTTTTCTCCAATAGCAACCCGCAGCAATATCTCGCCTTTGTTATGAGTGCTGCCCTGCGGCAGATTACCGACGGGATGAGCTCGCAACAATTACTCGGTGCTGCCCACGCACCCCTCGAGGAAAAGCTGTTGGAGCGAGCGCAACAGCTGCTCGCCAACGGTAAAAGTGGTATTACTCTGCAGTCGGTGCAGATTATTGAGCTCACCCATCCGAAAGCTCTCGATCCGGAATACGAAAAGATCGACAAAGCACGCAAGGAAGCCGCGATTGCTGCTGAAGAGGCCAAAGCGGACGTACAGAAAGAGATGATTTCTGCCAAGGCCGAGGCCGATAAGATGCGTAGTCAGGCGCAAGTAGAGGCAAATCGGTTGGTAGACAAAGCCCAAGGCGATGCCGCCCACTTTGATTCGCTCTATCAGGCCTACCGACAGGATCCGCAGGTGAGCGCGCGACAAATGTATTTACAGACGATGGACGCCATTCTCGCCAAAGCTGGCAAGGTAGTCGTTGCCGATGGGCCTGGGGCACAGGTGTCTGTAACTACCGCCGCCCCACCAGTTTTGTCATCCGCTCCATCGGCGAGCGCATCCACCCAAAGCGGAGGTAAGGCGTCATGAAAGCCACTTCTTGGGGTTGGTTAGTGCTGCTTCTGGCAGCTGTCTTGTACCTCTTGTCTGCAAGTTTTTACGAGTTACGCCCGGGGCAGAGTGCGATCATTCTTAATGCTGGGCGAGTGACCGGAGAACATGTGCAGCCAGGTCTGTATCTTCACTGGCCCTTTTTGCAATCGGTCCAGATCATCGATACACGCCGCCGCAGTCAGAGCACCAAGGCAGTTACCCTGGTTCCTAAGAGCGGTCCGGCTTTGCAGCTCGATTGTTTTGTGCAATGGCATGTGGATGATGCTACTCGCTTTTACCAGCACGGCCTGAATACTGCCTTGGCCGAGGGTGAGGTGAGCGACGCAGTGCAGGCAGCTTTGCGCTTGCTGATTGAGAAAAATCCCGACGATTCACCTAACAACGACCTACTGACGCACTGGCAGAAGCAACTTTTCACCACTGTAAGTCAGCAACTGCAGAAGGACGGAATTCGGCTGGATGATCTGCATTTTCTCGAGATCGGTCTAACGCCCGATGCGCAACAAGCGGTGTATCAAAAGATGCGGGCTGATCTGCAGAACCAACTCACCGAAGTACAATTGGCGGGAAAGACACAGGTAGACGACATCAAAAATGCAGGTGAAAAGGCGCGTCAACAAGTTTTGAGCGATGCGTACACAAGCTCTCAGCAAACCTTGGGAGCCGCGCAGGCACAGGCGGCAAAAATCTATGCCGACTCCTATGGCAAGGATCCGAGCTTTTATGCTTTTTATCGTAGTCTCGAAATTTTGCAGCACAATGCCAAGCCGGGGGACGTGTGGGTACTGTCTGCCAACTCGCCCTTGCTGCAGTATTTGCATCGTGGGCTAGCAACGGGTGGCAAATAATGGAACGTGATAGCGGCGCGGCAAACTGGATGTTGCCCGCAGGCTTTGAAGACATGGGCCCGCGCCAGGCCGAGGCTTTGGAGGGGAAACGCCGAGAACTCCTCGATCTTTTTGGTACTTGGGGATATCGTCAGGTCATCCCGCCAATGCTGGAGCATCTCGAAAGTCTGCTTACGGGTAGTGCCATCGATTTAGACCTCGAAACTTGGAAAGTTTTGGATCAGGCGAGCGGGCGAGTGCTCGGTTTTCGCTCGGACATGACTCCGCAGATGGCCAGAATCGATGTGCAAATGACCCGTGCCGATGAAGCCCGGCGGCTGTGTTATGCGGGTACGGTGTTGCGGGCACGGCCAGATGCCTTGGGGGGGAGTCGCGCGCCCTTTCAAGTTGGTGCGGAACTCTTTGGCGTTGCGAGCGCTGAGGCGGATCTCGAGATCTTGTCGCTGATGATCGAAAGCGTGCAGCGCTGTTGTCCGGGCAGCGACTTGGTATTAGATCTGGGACATGTCGCGATTCCTCGCCGATTGGCAGAAGCCAGCGGCTTGCCCCAATCTGCTCGGGAAGAATTGCTGCGCTTGCTCGAGCGCAAGGCGTGGCCGGATCTGCGCCAGCTTTTGCGACGGCATGCGGTGGTCGAGGCATCGGAAACGGCATTCCGCGCCCTGTCGGAGTTGCACGGCGATCGCGAGGTGCTGGCGCGGGCGCGACAAAGACTTGCCGCCTTCACCGACCTTGCACAACCTTTGGAAGAGCTCGATTTTGTGTGGCAGATGCTCGCGCAGCGATATCCACAACTGTGCATTCGGGCAGACTTGGCTGAGATGCAAGGGCATCGCTATCACACCGGAATGCTTTTTGCGCTCTTTTCGCCGTTGCGCGGTGCCGCCATCGCGCGGGGTGGGCGTTACGATGGCGTCGGCCAGGCCTTTGGTCGTTATCGTCCAGCTACGGGCTTTAGCCTCGATTTGCGCCCGTTGCTGCGCGAACTCGAAGAGGAAAGGAAAACGCCAAAGGTATGGGCTCCAAGTGGCGGCGATTCGACCTTATGGCAGGCAATCTGCGATTTACGCTCCCAAGGTTATGTCGTGGTTCAGGACCTCGGCAAGGAGACAGGGCAAGGCCCGATGATCCCTGAGGGTTTTGATGCGGTTCTGCAGCGAGAGCAAGGACGCTGGGCCTTGCTGAGCCAGAGCCCAGAGCTTCCTTTTTCTGCATCCTAGGTTTTTTCGGAGTCGAAATCGATGTCCAAGAATGTCGTTGTGGTTGGCACCCAGTGGGGTGACGAGGGTAAGGGCAAGATTGTCGACTGGCTCACGGAGCACTGCCAAGCGGTTGCACGTTTTCAGGGAGGCAACAACGCCGGCCACACCTTGGTCATCGGTGGCCAAAAAACGGTCTTGCATCTGATTCCTTCTGGCATCCTACGTCCGGACGTGCAGTGTCTGATTGGCAACGGGGTGGTCTTGGATCCGGTCGCACTGTTCGAAGAACTCGATCCGCTCCTGCAGAGCGTGCCCGACGCCGCGCAACGGCTGGTGATCTCAGAATCCTGCCCCCTGATACTCCCGTACCATAAGCGTTTGGATTTGGCGCGGGAAAAGGCGAAGGGCGAAGCAAAGATCGGTACGACGGGGCGTGGAATCGGTCCAGCTTACGAAGACAAGGTCGCCCGCCGAGCATTGCGCGTTGCAGATCTCTTTCATCGCAAGCGTTTTGCTGCCAAATTGGGTGAGGCGCTCGATTACCATAATTTCGTGCTCCAGCATTACTTCAAGGAAGAGCCAGAAGACTTTCATCGCATTCTCGAGCAGAGCCTTGCTTTTGCCGAACGCCTGGCGCCCATGACTGCCGATGTCTCGCTGCGCTTGAGCGAAATCCAGGCTGCCGGAGGCCGCGTGCTCTTCGAGGGCGCGCAAGGAACCTTGCTCGATGTCGATCACGGTACCTATCCTTTTGTTACCTCGTCGAATACCGTTGCGGGAGCAGCGGCGGCTGGCACCGGGGTAGGACCGGGAGAACTGGGTTACGTTTTGGGTATCACCAAAGCCTACACCACCCGTGTTGGCTCCGGCCCCTTCCCGACGGAACTCTTCGATGAAACCGGACGTTGGCTGGCGGAACGGGGAGGAGAGGTGGGTGCGACGACGGGCCGCGCCCGGCGCTGCGGTTGGTTTGATGCCGTAGCTCTTCGCGCCTCCTGCCGGGTGAATGGCGTTACTGGCTTGTGCATGACCAAGCTCGATGTTCTCGATGGATTGGCAGAGATTCGGGTTGCCGTCGGTTACCGCGTTCATGGGGAGGATCGCCGCGATCTCCCCGGCGGTGCCGAATCCCTGGCGGACTGTACGCCAATTTACGAGAGTTTTCCGGGGTGGACAGAATCCACGGCCGGTGTATCTCGCTGGGAAGATTTGCCAAGCAATGCGCGCAACTATTTAGAGGCCTTGGCGGCCCTGGTGGAGCGCCCTTTGGCGATCGTATCTACCGGGCCAGATCGCGCGCATACCATTCTGCGGGAGTCATTTTTGTGACGTCAGGCCACCGAACTCACGCGAGTCTTTTGCGTGCGAGAGAGGAGAGTTCCTTGGTGTCGTCATCAAAGTGTCATCAAAATGTCGCACTATTGTCATAATTTTCGGTCATACTATGGTCTGGTATAACCCGTAACGCGGAGATTGAGACATGCTCAATACGCAAGTCCAGAAGGGTATGGAACGTAATACTAAGAAAAACGAGCGAGCACTGCGTCTGTATCTGGCCCGTCACCAAGATGAAGTAGAAGCAGCGCAACGACTTCGCTATCGCGTTTTCAGCGCCGAACTCGGCGCGCAGTTGAGTGGTCCGCCAGGGATCGATCAAGACGAGTACGATCCCTATTGCGAGCATTTGATCGTTGAGGATGAGGTGCGGCAGGAGGTCGTCGGAACCTACCGTCTTTTTTTGCCCGAGCAGGTTTCTAAGGTTGGGCGTTATTATTCGCAAACAGAGTTCGACCTCTCGCGTCCCCTCGCTCTCAACTCGCGGGTAATGGAGCTGGGTCGGTCTTGTGTGCATCCTGACTATCGTCAGGGTGCAGTGATCGTTCTGCTCTGGTCGGGGCTGGCAGAAGCCATGAGTATGTGGGAAATCGACCACCTCATGGGCTGTGCCAGCGTGCACAGCACGGATGGTCCCGCCTTGGGAGCGTTGTACCGGTCGCTGGAGGCGAACATGGTGGCGCCTGAGCATCGGGTCTTTCCGTTGCGCCCCGTTCCCGGTTTTGACGCCAACGCCCAAGCCACTCCGGTGGAATTGCCGGGGTTGCTCAAAGGATATCTGCGGGCTGGCGTGCGTATTGGCGGTGAGCCCTGCTGGGATCCGCAATTTCATTGTGCGGACTTTTTTGTTTGGTGTGATTCGCGTTTGATCACCTCTCGATATCAGCAGCGGTTTCTGGAACCCGTGGCGCACGGAAAATGATTT
This sequence comes from Candidatus Igneacidithiobacillus taiwanensis, assembly GCF_031962545.1. Classification (NCBI taxonomy): domain Bacteria; kingdom Pseudomonadati; phylum Pseudomonadota; class Acidithiobacillia; order Acidithiobacillales; family Acidithiobacillaceae; genus Igneacidithiobacillus; species Candidatus Igneacidithiobacillus taiwanensis. The sequence goes on along the minus strand of NZ_JAVRKK010000046.1, from coordinate 8,032 downwards.
TTCGCCGTCGGAATCGAGTCGGTAAAGCGGGGCTGTTGATTCCCTACCCGAGCCGGAACATCCTGCGTCGTAGCCGTCCACGTTCCGTGCGCCGAGTGTGGCGCGTGCCGGCTTTGGCGCTACACTTGCTGATCGCGTTTCCATTGAGCTGGTGGTATTACGGTCGCGGGAGAGGTGTCAATCCACGCGCGCTGAGGGTATTTCGTTGGTGGTGTGGGCTTGCTTTACGCATTCTAGGTATTCGTCTGCGCGTTGCTGGCGGTATTCCGAAGAATGCAGCGGTGATGATTGCCGGTAACCATGTTTCCTACCTAGACATCCTCGCCTTGGCTGCACTGTATCCGGGGCAATTCGTCGCCAAAAAGGAAATGCAGGAGTGGCCACTCTTTGGCAGATTGGCGCGGCGGTTGGGAACGTTCTTTATCGACCGCGGCGACGCACGTGCCAGCCAGCGGGTACTCAAAGATGCCGCCGAGGTTCTCCGTGCAGGTCGCATCCTCGTGATTTTTCCGGAAGGAACGACCAGCGATGGCAATAGTGTTGGGGAATTCTTCGCTGCCCCCTTCGAGACCGCCGTAGCAGCCGCTAGTCCAGTAGTTCCCGTAACTCTTCGATATGAGGACATCCTTCGCCCCGGCCACGCCGACCGCAGTTGTCCCTTCGTTGGCGAGGATACCCTGGCCGGCCATCTTTGGCGTCTGACTGCTTCCGCACCGCTAACGCTTCGCGTGGAATTCGGTCCACCGCTGGCACCTTCGCTCGGCAGGCGAGAGTTGGCGCGCGAGAGTCACCGCACCATCGTCGAGACACTACGCCGAATGGAGGAGGGTGCGCCGGTCACCTACCTCGATCCTACCCGACATCGTCTGCGCGACGCTTGGGAAGCTTGGCGTCATCGCAGCCAAAGTCGCTGAACGCAGCCTTTTACACCTAGTATTCACCGTACTCGTTATGACTATTTTTCCAGGCGTGTACGGTTTCTACCAGAATTTCGACGTTGCTGATGGGCGTTTGCGGAGTGATACCATGGCCCAAATTGAAAATATGGCCTGGGCGGCTCCCATTGGCGGTGAGGATCCGCTCGATTTCTGCACGTAACAGCGTGGGATGGCCGTAGAGCGCCATAGGGTCGAGATTGCCCTGCACGCTAATTTTGGCGCCGAGGCGCTCCCGCGCTTGGTCAATTTCCGTGTTCCAGTCGAGGCCCACCACGTCGGCGCCACTTTGCGCTACGGCTTCGAGCCAGTTTCCGCTTCCCTTACTGAAAAGGATGATTGGCAGCGGCGCTGCCTCCGCACTGGCGCGCAGGCCAGCAATGACCCGCTGCATGGGCGCAAGAGAAAAGTGTCGGTAGGCCGGGGTGCTCAGCACGCCGCCCCAAGTGTCGAAGAGCATGAGCGCCTGGGCGCCGGCTGCAGCTTGGGCCCGCAGGTAGCCAATGAGGGCGGCCACCAAACGATCAAGCAGTTGTTGCAGGCTCTCGGGGTCAGAATAGAGCCAAGTTTTTGCGTGTTGAAAATCACGGCTGCCACGGCCCTCGATCATGTAGCAAGCCAAGGTCCAGGGGCTGCCGGCAAAGCCGATGAGCGGTACGCGGCCAGCCAGTTCGTGCCGAATCAGCCGCACGGCATCCATGACATAACGGAGCTCCTGCTCCGGATCGGGCTGGTGTAGGCGCTGGATGTCCTGTGTCGTGCGCACCGGATTGGCAAAGACCGGCCCTTCGCCGTCGACGAAAGACAATTCCAGGCCCATGGCATGGGGAACGGTCAGGATGTCGGAAAAGAGGATGGCGGCGTCGAGATCGAAGCGTCGCAGGGGTTGCAGGGTTACTTCGCAGGCGAGCTCAGGATTTTGACAGAGGTCGAGGAAGCCGGGTACCTGCGCACGAGTGGCTCGGTATTCCGGCAGGTAGCGTCCTGCCTGACGCATGAGCCAGACGGGGGTGCGATCGACAGGCTGGCCGCGACAAGCCCGTAAAAAGCGCTCCGACTTGGCCGTGCTCATGCGCAGAGAAAGTCCAGAATGCCCTCGGCCGCTCGCCTTCCTTCGTCGACGGCGGTGACCACGAGATCTGAGCCACGATGCATGTCGCCGCCAACGAAGACTTGGCGATTGCTGGTTTGAAATTGGGCGTTGGCGCACACCTTGCCAGTCTTGTCGGTAGCGATGCCGAACTCGTCAAACCAGGTGGCAGGAGAGGGATCGAAGCCAAAGGCCATGATCACCGCATCGGCAGGTAAAATTTCTTCCGAGCCGGGCACGAGTTCCGGGTGCCGCCGCCCCTTGGCATCGGGCTCGCCCAGCTGGGTACGAACAACCTTGACGCCCTGTGGACCGGATTCGGCATCCCCGATGATTTCGACCGGTTGACGCTGGAAGAGGAATTTTACCCCTTCTTCGCGGGCATTGGTCACCTCGCGCCGTGACCCCGGCATGTTTTCCTCGTCGCGTCGATACACGCAACTTACTGCGCTTGCACCTTGGCGAATGGCGGTACGCACACAGTCCATGGCGGTATCGCCGCCGCCGAGCACCACCACTCTTTTACCCGCCAAATCGATAAAAGGGTGCAGAGGATCCGGCAAGGCCATGAGGTGCGAGATGTTACCGTTGAGATAATCCAAGGCCTTAAAAACACCCGGCAAGTTTTCTCCCGGAAAGTGGCCAACTTTGGCCTTGTAGGTACCCATGCCGAGGAAGACGGCATCAAAGTCGCGCAGCAAGTCGGCAAAGGGTATGTCTTTGCCAACTTCGCAACCCAGACGAAATTCGATTCCCATTTCCTGCAGCAGATTCGCGCGGCGCGCGACGACTTCTTTCTCGAGCTTGAATGGGGGGATGCCAAAAGTCAGCAAGCCGCCAACTGCTGGGTAGCGATCGAAGACCACGACATCGACACCGTTGCGGTTGAGAACGTCGGCACAACCCAGACCAGCAGGGCCGGCGCCCACCACGGCAACTCGTTTGCCAATACGCTCCGCCGTGGCAATGGTCGGTTTCCAGCCGCGGGCGAGGGCTTCTTCGGTAATGAATTTTTCGAGATTGCCAATGGTTACGGCGCCATAGTCTTCGTTGAGGGTACAGGCACCCTCACAAAGACGGTCTTGCGGGCAAATGCGACCACAGATTTCCGGCAGGGTATTCGTGCTGTGGGAGAGATTTGCCGCCTCTTCGATGCGATCTTCTACGATCAACTGCAACCAATTGGGGATGTAGTTGTGAACCGGACATTTCCATTCGCAGTATGGATTGCCACAGTGCAGACAACGGTCTGCCTGCAATTTGGCACTTGCGAGGTCGAAGCTCTGGTAGATTTCCCGAAACGCCTCGCGCCGTTCCTCTACCGGCAATTTTTTGGGATCCTGCCGGCCGTCTTCCAAAAACGCAAAATGGTTCATAAAAATTCCTCGCAATGGAGCAGGGGATCAGCTCGCTTCTTCGAGCAGTACTTCCAGCTTCGCAGCCTTGGGAACCACAAGCCACACCTCTGCCAAAAACTGCGACCAGTTCTGCAGTAATTCCCGGGCTAGTTGGCTACCGGTCCATTCTAGGTGCCGTTGTACGTGGCGGCGCAACAGGACTTCGTAGCCGCGCATCGATTCGGTGTCGATGCGATGGGTGTTGACGAGCTCAGCGTTCAGGCGGCTGGGGAAGCGGCCGCTCACGTCGCGCACAAAGGCGAGACCACCGGTCATGCCGGCGCCGAAGTTCATGCCAACGCGCCCAAGAATGATGATTTGCCCGCCGGTCATATACTCACAGGCATGATCGCCCGCGCCCTCGATGACTGCGATGGCACCGGAGTTGCGCACCGCGAAACGCTCGCCGGCGCGTCCAGCGGCGTGCAGAATGCCACCGGTAGCACCATAGAGGCAGGTGTTGCCAATGATGGCGGAGTCTGCCGCCGCATAGGGTACACCCGCTGGCGGTGCGATGATGATGCGGCCGCCATTCATGGCCTTGCCGACATAATCATTGGCGTCACCCTCCAGGCGCAGGGTCATGCCCTGCACCGAGAAGGCGCCAAAAGACTGGCCGGCCGTACCCTGAAAATCGATGTGCAGACAGTCATCAGGGAGCCCGGCATTACCGTAGCGACGGGCGATCTCGCCCCCCAAGCGAGCCCCAATGGAACGCTGGGTGTTCTGAATGCGGTAATGAAGACGGGTAGGGATCTTTTCTTCCAAGGCGGGCCGTGCATCGACGATGATCTGCTCGGCCAGTTCGCCGCGATCGAAGGGCGGATTGCGATCTTGCTGATGGGTGTTGTGGTCCGCATTTTCCAGGGCGGCATTGCCCAGCAGAGGTCGCAGGTCGATAGCGGCATGTTTTTCGGTCGTGCCGTCCTGACGCTCCAACAGATCGCTACGTCCGACCAAATCGTCGAAGTGACGGATACCGAGACTCGCCATGATCTCGCGAACCTCCTCGGCCACGAAACGGAAGTAGTTGATGACCAATTCTGGAAGCCCTTTGAAATGCTTACGCAAGGTCTCGTCTTGAGTCGCTACGCCGGTAGCGCAGTTGTTGAGATGGCAGATGCGCAGATACTTGCAGCCGAGAACGATCATCGGTGCGGTGCCAAAACCGAAACTCTCCGCGCCAAGCAGGGCCCCCTTGACCACATCGAGGCCGGTTTTGAAACCACCGTCGGCCTGCAAGCGCACGCGATGCCGGAGAAAATTCTTGCGCAGGGTGACCTGGGTTTCGGCCAGACCCAACTCCCAGGGGGAGCCGGCATACTTGACCGAGGTGAGGGGGCTGGCGCCGGTGCCACCGTCATAGCCCGCGATGGTAATGCGATCGGCATAAGCCTTGGCCACCCCCGCGGCAATGGTTCCAACTCCGGCCTCCGAAACCAGCTTTACCGATACGTAGGCCTCTGGGTTGACCTGCTTGAGGTCAAAGATCAGCTGTGCGAGGTCCTCGATGGAGTAGATGTCGTGGTGCGGAGGCGGGCTGATCAGGGCGACGCCTTCCTTGGCGTAGCGCAGACGGGCGATGATGCCGCTCACCTTATGACCGGGCAGCTGTCCGCCCTCGCCAGGCTTGGCGCCCTGCGCAATTTTGATCTGCAACTCTTCGGCGTTGACGGCGTATTCGGGAGTCACGCCAAAGCGGCCGGAGGCGATTTGCTTGATCTTGCTTACTTTATTATTGCGATAGCGCGCGGGATCTTCGCCACCCTCGCCGGAGTTGGACCGCCCGCCAATGCTGTTCATGGCGATGGCAAGGGCCTCGTGGGCCTCGGGAGAGAGGGCCCCCAAAGACATGGCAGCCGTATCGAAGCGCGGGGTAATGGCCTCCACCGGCTCTACTTCGTGTAATGGAATGGGTGCCCTCTCGCGTAGTTTCAGTAAATCACGCAAATTGGTAGCCTGCCGGCCATTCACCAGATCGGCAAAGACGCGATAGTCCTCCTGCCGACCAGAGCGGGTTGCTGCCTGCAGACTCGATACCACGTCGGGGTTGTACGCGTGGTATTCGCCGCCGTGGATATACTTGAGCTGTCCGCCAGCGCTGACGCGGCGGTGCGGACGCCAGGCATCCGCCAGCAAACGGCGCAGATCGGCCTCGATGTGGGCGAAATCGGCACCCTGGATGCGAGTGACGGTACCGCGGAAGCAGCGCTCCACCACACGTTCCGAAAGCCCCAGTGCCTCAAAGAGTTGACTGCTGCGGTACGAGGCTAGGGTAGAAATCCCCATTTTGGAGAGGATTTTGTACAGTCCCTTGTCGATACTTTTGCGATAATTGGCCAGCGCCTTGGCAACACTCACCGGTTGACTGAAGGCGCGCCGCTCCGCAAGGCTGCGTATGATCGCGTAGGCCAAGTACGGGTAGACTGCCGTCGCACCGTAGCCGATGAGGGTGGCGAAATGGTGCGGATCGCGAGCGTGTGCGGTGGCAACGAGGATATTGCAGCGCGTGCGCAGCCCAGCATCGATGAGGGCGTGGTGCACTGCCCCCACGGCCATCAGGGCTGGAATGTAGACGTGCCCGCGCTGCAGGGTGCTATCATCGAGCACGAGGATCACTGCCCCATCGCGTACCGCCTCGACAACCTTGTCGCAGAGAGCGATGACAGCACTCTCCAAGTCGCCATCGTCAGTAAAACACAAAGAAAAGCTTTGCGAGCAAAACTCTGGCTCCGGACGCGAGATAAGCGCCTCAAAAGCAGCGTCGGAAAGCACAGGAGAGTGTACCTCGATACGCCGCGCATATTCTGGGCGCTCATCGAAGAGGTTGCTCTCGGTTCCGAGGATGGTGTTGAGAGACATCACCAGGGCTTCGCGCAGAGGATCGATGGGCGGGTTGGTGACCTGGGCAAACTGCTGGCGAAAATAGTCGGCGAGGTGCCGCGGCTGGGTAGACAGCACGGCGATTGGGGTGTCGTCGCCCATGGAACCTACGGCCTCCTGTCCGCCTTCGGCCATGACGCGGATCACTTGGTCTTCTTCTTCCATACTGACGCCGAAGGCTTTCTCCCAGGTGACCAGATCCGGCACCGGTCGGGCGATTTGGGCGCCGTCGTCATCTACATCCAGATGTTCGGCATGCGCCGCGAGCCAGGCACCGTAGGGAGCACTATTCTGGATGCGCAGATCGATCTCGTCGTTGTTGAGCAACTGGCCATTGCGCAGGTCGACAGCCAGAATCTGTCCGGGGCCGACGCGACCCTGAGCCAGGATGTCTTGGTGGGAGTAGTCGAACACCCCGACTTCCGAGGCGATATTGATGATGCGGTCGCGGGTGATGACATAGCGCGCCGGTCGCAAGCCATTGCGATCGAGGGCGCAGACCGCCATTTGCCCAGTGTTCAGCACGAGGCCGGCAGGCCCGTCCCAGGGTTCCATGCGCATGGAGTGATACTCGTAAAAAGCGCGCAATTCCGGCGCCATGTTCGGCACGTTGTGCCATGCCGGAGGAACAAGCAAGCGCAGCGCCTTGAAAAAGTCCATACCACCCTGCACGAGCAGCTCCAGCATGTTGTCGAGGCTGAAGGAGTCACTGCCTCCACCGACGGCCGGTAATACCTCTTCCATGGGTAGCAAATCCGAGTGCAGCAACGGTGCGCGGGCTCGCGCCCAATTGCGATTGCCTTGAATGGTATTCAGCTCACCATTGTGCGCCAGGATCCGAAAGGGCTGGCAGAGTCGCCACTCCGGCCAGGTATTGGTAGAAAAGCGCTGATGATAACTGACCAGTGCCGAGGCAAAGCGGGGGTCGCGTAGATCTGGGTAAAAATCGGGTAGGTGCTCGGGCATGACCAAGCCCTTGTAGCCAATGACTCGGCTAGAGCAGGTGACAGCAAAGAAATCCGCATTGGACGCACAACGCTTTTCAACACGACGACGCAGCCGATAACAAAGGCGTTCGAAGGTATCTGCATCAACGTCTGTCGCTGCGAAAAAGGCTTGTTCGACTCTAGGCAGGGTTTTCAGTGCCTCGGCACCGCAGGCGGTGGCGTCCGTTGGCACGGCCCGCCAACCCATCAACTGCATTGCCAGGGCCTTTGCCTCTGCAGCCACGATGTCGCGAATTGCCTCGGCTTGTTGGGGGGCTTGCGGCAGAAAGAACTGGCCAACGGCAAAAAGCTTCGGCAATTCCAATCCTTGTTCTGCCGCCACGGCGCGAAAGAATTCTTGGGGCATCTGAATCAAAAGCCCACAGCCGTCGCCGCTTTTGCCATCGGCCGCTACCGCCCCGCGATGGGTGAGTCGAGCGAGGGAGGCAATGGCAGTGGCGACAATCGCATGACTCGCATGATCGTCCAGCTGGGCGATTAGCCCAAATCCGCAAGAATCTCTTTCAAAATCGGGGGAGTATAGATTGTCTGTCATGCTTGCACCCATGGCCGTACCAAAGCTCTCCGCCAACTGGCGAAAGGGAATCTATTATACGCTGCTGATACGCCGAAAACCAAGCAATTGTATGCGTCCACCACCTTTGGCACTGTGGTAGATGTTGGAGGAGGAAGGATAGCGGTGGTTTCTGTCCGAGTCGATGGTGTGGCCGTTCGGCGTTG
>NZ_JAVRKK010000045.1:0-16011 GCF_031962545.1 Candidatus Igneacidithiobacillus taiwanensis | reverse complement strand
GGCAAAGTTATAGAAGTTGTAGTACCAAGCCTGCGCATCGATGCCATAGCGCTTGTAACTGGTACCGAAGGCGAGGATGCCATTGGACGCCGGATCGGTACTCGGAACCACAGCTACACCGCCGTAGATGGGGTCGCCATCAAAGCCGGTCTTGTAATACAGGTTATCCCGATAGTAGTCACCCGAGGTACGGCTCTTCCAACGGAAGATGCGCATGCCGTAGATATTCCAGCCGCAATACGGAGAAACCTGGGCAAAAACACCCTGATAGGTGGCTGGGATCAGGCGCGAGTCGGAGCTATTGACCCAAGGGGTGTTGACGATCTGGTTGCCGGCGCGGATGAGTACGATTTGCGGGATCTCGTACTGCAGGTAGGCCTGCCCCAGGGCGTTGATGGACGTCCCCGGACCCATGAGGGTAACGTCATTGGCCGGACCCGTGGGATTGCCGCCCAGACTATTGGCGGTGTAGAAACCGACATCGGCGCTAAAGCCCGCCAACGAAGCGGTGTGAGCATTGATGTAGCCGCCCAGCGAGAAGGCGCTTTGATTGACGGCTTTACCGCCGAAAAAGCGATCGAAGTAGTAGGCACGAACCTGACCGTCGACGGTGCCATCGGTGATCAGGCTCTTCAAGGAATCGGCGCTGCTGGTGGCAGCGTGAGCGGCGGCGCTGAAGCCCGTCAGGGTCAGCAGCACGGCCAAAGTGGTGGCGCGGTGCTTGAACAACATGAGCATTCTCCTCTTCGGTGTTTTTACGACAGACGTATGCTAGCAAGGCAATGTGACGCCTTGATGACAGATTTGTGAATTTTTTGTGACGTTATATCTCAAAAGATATAATGTCAAACACCGGGAGGAGTCTGTTCACTGTGCCTGCAGCATCCTCTGCGCGGCCGCGGATAACGGCTCTTGCCAAACCGTCGTCTGCGCCCCATCGATGCCAAAATCGTTGTCGCTGATCAGGAGCAAACGTTTGCCATCTACGAGACTCATACCCTCGATCTTGCCAAGATTCTTGGGGAAACCTTCCTCAGGCCCTTGCCAGAGCAAATGCAGCTGCACGGGCTGGATACCGGAGTGCACAGGATCTGCCAATGCCTCGAGGCTCGGCTGGGTCTCGGGCTTTGCCCAGGTTCCGCCAAGCAGATTCGTGGCACCCCGCAGGTTGGCCAAATACACCGCCACTTTTGGTCCTGCCTGTAGCAGGATCAGAACCCGCTGGGCATCCACGGCACTCATTGCCGAAAGCTTGAGCGCTTTTTGTTTGAGACCCGGGGCAAAGTCGTTGATGTCGGGAAACTGCAACAGATAACCGCCTTCCATACGGGCAAAGTTACCCTCTGCATCGAGACCCACGACGATGAGCCGGTCATTCCGGGAGGCCTTGGCCACTTCGGCGCTCGGATTGGCCAAAGGGCTTTGCAAGGCAACGAAGAGCCGGGCTTGCTCCGGTGCCAAGGCCATGCCCTCAAAACCGCGATTGAGGGCACGGCGGGCGAGCAGGGGCGGTAAGACCGCGCGTACCGGGACCGCGCTACCCGCGTAATGGGATTCGCTACCCTTGGGCACCAAGCGCTCGCGGACGACGCCATCTGCCGTAACGCGCAGCAGACTCGGGCCGTACTCCTCCCCAATCCAAAAGTCGCCCTTGGCCAGGGCAGCAATGCACTCGGTATCGACGCCATTGGCCGAATAGGGCAAAGGCTGCAGATCGCTACCCAAAGGACGCTCACCATTGGGCAGTTGCGGTGGCAAGCCGGTGAGGGGTGTGCCGTTGGCGGCATGCAGTGGGATGGCTTGCCCGCGCAACGACACCCGATCACCATCGACCTGCAAGGGGTAAATGCTGGGCGTGTAGGCAGGCAACGGGAAAATGACATCGGTAGCCGGACAGAGTTCTCTACCCAAGACTTTACCGCTGTCTTTGCAAGGGATGTTCGGCCCCCGATCACTGACCGAGTAGAAATCGCTCCAAGGGCTGCCGGCGGCATGGGCCAGGCCGCTGCCCGGACCCAAGGTTAGCGACAGGTTCTTGCCAGCCACCTCCACCGAAGCCAAGGGAGCACGCAGGGAAGCGCTATCGAGCTCTGCCGCCTGCAGGGCAGAGCTCGACAGCGCCGCCGCCAACCACACCCAAATCTTACGCATAAGGCCTCCAGAAGGAGGGGGCAACCCCCCTCCATAACCATGATCGTTAGAACAAGAACTGCCCACGGAATTGCAGGATATTCATGTCGGTATTGTAACGTGGGTCGTTCCACCACGTAGCATTGACGGGCTGCGTGGTAGGAATCGCCTCCACGTGGGCATGACTGTAATTGAGCATCAAACGTACATGCTCGTTGGCATACCAGTTGATACCGGCCGTGATCTGATTGCCGCGTCCGCCGTAGATGCCGGCATTTGCATCATTCAGGTTTAGCTGACTGTAGCGCAGCGCCACTTCCCAAGCGCCACCGGGGCCGATGTCCTCGAGATAATGGAATTCTCCGAGTTTGGGCTTGAAGTTGCGCGGCTGCCCAGTAAGGGTGTAGGACGCTTGCACGTAATAGCCATTGAAGCTGGCCGTGGGCAGCCCCAGGCGGCGCGATACATTCATGCCCACGTAGGCGCCTTCGAGAGAGAAGGGGCCGGCAACCGCAGCGGTTTCCAGGGTGTAGTTGAACTGGCTCTTGGGGTTGCTTACGTAAGCCTCGAGCAGCTTGGTGCCGGCAACGCTGGTTTCCGGACGGGTACCGTAGAAGGCCGCGGCATTCTTGTCACCAAAACCCGTGTAATTGAGATCGGCCGCAAAAAAGAGATCGCTACCTTCGCTGTGCAAAGGGGCATAGCCAGCACGGCCAGAGATGGTGTAAATGCCACTCTGGTTACTGGTGGTACTGCTGATCGAGGCCAAGGTCTGCTGCTTGGTGTAAGCGGTTCGTGCCACTCCGCTGTACTTGGTGTACATCTTTTCGTCGAGGGCATTCATGAAGCCGCCCAAGCCGAGCATCCAGTTGTCACCGCTTTGGGTAATCTTCAAGCCCATACGGCGATCGCCATAGGTATCGAGGCCTTCAAGCAAGGGCCGCTCCATGAAAACGTTGTCGTTGGAGCTATTGAGCTGATCCATGGTGAAGAAGGTCTTCGACTGCCCCAGAGTGATGGTATTGCCAGGAATGAGGCCGGTGTAGGCAAAGTACGCGTCCTTGAAACCGGCAGCACCAGAATCGGTGAACTCATACTGAAACTTGAATTTCCAATCCTTGGCAATCTTACCAGCGGTAAAAATTCGCGCCCGCCGCAACTTGGCACCGGCCGCTCCCGCGTCGGTAACGGAGCCGTTGGGCCCGATGAAGGACTTATTGAAGTAGGTGGCATAGTCGGCCTGGATACGACCGCCGATCATCAGGCTGTAATCATCGTGGTTGGAACGCATTACCGTAGACTCGTCGGCCTGGGCCAGACCAGAGATACCGAGGGCAGCGCTGGCTGCCAGAACATACAACTTCTTCATGCTAAGCTCCCGTTCAGGTGGTGGATACTGCAAACAGCGTCGCGGGAGCCTTGACCCTTGGGGTTAGGCAGGCAGTAGTTGCAAACGCTCTTTACACTATCAACTTGTGGGCAGGAGCGTAGCAGATCTTTGTGACACTTTTATGAACCTTTTGTGAACCTTTTGTGACACTGACAGAGGGGAAACGCTTGCAGCGCCGCAGAAAAGCGAACGCTCGCCGGCATCGAAGCGACGGGCGAGCGCGGATGGTGCTAGCCACCCAACCCGTTCGCGCGCGAACGGGGATCGGCACTAGGAGAGCGGGACGGGACGAGCTTGGACGAGCGCTTGCCGACGCCGGCGATAGAAGATCTGGCCGGTGCCGAGGAAGGCGGCAAACACTACAACCGCAAAAACCATGCTGCTGATGGCAAACTGCATACCGCCAGAAATCACATGCCCAGACGTGCAGCCGCCCGCCATGCGCGCGCCAAAGAGGAGCAGGAAGCCGCCAACGAAGGACCAAGCGAAGCGCTGCGCAATGCTGTCTCCTCGCAACTCCTGCCAGAGCCGCGGCACCGCCACCAAACGAAAACTGCGATCGATCAGGGAGAATACCAAGCCGGCCAAAAACGCCCCGGCCAAAAACCACAATTCCCAGGTACCGGGCTCGAGAATCTTGTCGAAATAGCTCGCCGCACCCCAACCCGAAACGGCCATGATCGCCAGCGGAAAGGCGGTAGACGCCCCCATGGGATGACCAGCAACCTGCGGCAGGTTGAGCGCACAGTTGAGCAGCACCAAGGCAATGGCAGCATAGAGCCAGCGCAGATCGCGGGTTTGCAGCTGGTGTAGATACCAGGCAAGGCCCATGAACGAGAACGCCAGAAGGGTCGTGAGCAGCCAAAAGCCCGTGCCGCCGCCCATCAGCGTGAAGAGAGAGATGGCGCCATAATTGGGTCCGAGCAGGGGGAGTAGCTGCGGATAAAAGACCGAAAAGGCGAGGGCACCACAGAGCCCGCCGAAAATCCCGATGAGAGCATCGAGACTGCCCTGGCCGAGGGAAATAGCGATGGTGCCGGGGCAGTAGCCTAAGATCGCCATGCCGATGCCAAACAAGATACCGCCAGCGATGATGCCCACCAGCAGCATGGGCTTGATGTGGTAATCCGCCCAACCCAAGGCGATTTCTAACTGCATGAGTAAGAGCCCAAGGCCAATACTGAAGCCCATGGCCTTGGCAACACTAAAATCCTGCAAAACGGCCATGCCTGCAATGGTGTCGTAACGGTTTAGCCGGGCATACTGCAGGATGGCACCAAATAAAAAGCCCCAAATGATCGTTTCCATACGCTCCTCTTTATCACAAACCATCGTTCCAAGTTTGCGGCAATTTTTTCGCAATCATCAGCGCAGCAAATACCCTTTGCAAATTCAGCACATTTATTACGGCATATATCAGGTTTTTGTGATATTCTCAGCGCGCGCTGCCCTTTCTGCGGTGTCCGCGCTATCATGCCTCGCATCTGGGGAGGATATTGGTCATGCCCATCGAGCTTCGCCACCTGCGCACCATCGAGGCGGTCTTGCAGTACGGCAGCATCGTTGCCGCCTCCCAGCGCCTACATTTGAGCCAGTCTGCCCTCTCGCATCAGATTCGCGGCCTCGAAAACGAGTTTGGCATCAAGGTCTTTGCCTACGGCAATGGCCGCCCGCAACTGACCCCGGCGGGGGAGCGCCTCTACGCCTTGGCACGGGAGGTGCTCCCCGCCCTGCGCCGCACCCAAGACGAACTCCGCCGCCTTGCTTCCGGGCGCGGCGGGCGGTTGCGCATTGCGGTGGAGTGCCACACTTGCTTCGATTGGCTGACCCCGGCCATGGATCGCTTTCGCTCTCTGTGGCCAGAGGTGGAGATGGATATCGTCTCGGGCTTCCAACAAGATCCCTTGCAATTGCTGCGGCAATCGCAAGCGGATTTGGCCATCCTCAGTGCGCCGGAGTCGGCCGGGCCGGAGCTCGAAATCCATCATCTCTTCGGCTACGAGGTGGTTGGGCTCGTCAATCCCCGGCATGCCTTGGCTGAAAGGGATTTCCTCGAGCCCGCGGACTTTCTCGAGGAAACCGTCATCACCTACCCCGTGGAAGAGAGACGCCTGGATCTCTTTCGCGAATTTCTCCTGCCTGCCGGGGTGCAGCCTTGGCGCCGCCGGCAAGCCGAACTCACGGTGATCATTCTGCAATTGGTGGCCTCGGGCCAGGGGATGGCCGCCCTGCCTACCTGGACCGTGGGCAACTACGGCGACCGCGGCTACGTCCGTGCCCTGCCCCTGGGGCCCAAAGGGCTTTGGCAGACCTTGCGCGCCGCGAGCCTCACTGGCCACGGCGAATTGCCGTATCTGCAATCCTTTCTCGACGAGTTGCGTGCCAGCGCCCAGGGCGAGCTGCGCGGTATTCGTCCGCTACCGCCTGTCGGAGGAGCCCAATGAACGGCATCGAATTCGACCCCGAACTCATCGCTCGCTACGACCGTCCCGGCCCTCGCTACACTTCTTATCCCACGGCACCGCAGTTTCGGGCCGATTTCCCCGTCACGCAGTTACGCGAGCAGTTGCAGGCCAGCAATGCCAGCGGCCGGCCCCTCTCGCTCTACCTGCACATCCCCTTCTGCGAGCATCTGTGCTTTTACTGCGCCTGCACCAAAGTCGTCACCCGTCATCGTGAGTGGGGCGGGCCCTACGTGACTCGGCTCGAGAAGGAAATGCGCCTGTGGCTACGGGATATCGACCACGAACGGCCGGTGGTGCAACTGCACCTAGGGGGTGGCACGCCGACTTTCCTCCAACGCGGCGATTTCGAGCGGCTCCTCGATGCCCTGCATCGGCATTTTCATCTACTCGACGCCGACCGCGGCGAATACGGCATCGAAGTCGACCCCCGTGCCCTCGAGCCCGGCACCCTCGCCCTCTTGCGCCAGGCAGGGTGGAATCGCTTGAGCATGGGAGTGCAAGACCTCGAGGAGCAGGTACAAAAGGCGGTGCACCGGGAGCAAAGCCTGGAGCTTACCGCGGCGGTGCTCGCCGAGGCGCGCGCCTTGGGCTTTGCTTCCATCAGCCTCGATCTCATCTACGGTTTGCCCTTCCAGAGCCCGGCGAGCTTCGCCCGTACCCTCGAAGCCATCATCGCCCTGCGCCCGGATCGCCTGTCCCTGTTCAATTACGCCCACCTGCCGGAGCGTTTTGCCCCCCAGCGCCGCATTCGCGCCGAGGATTTGCCAAGCCCGGCACAAAAACTGCAGATTTTGCAAGAGAGTATTGCGACGCTACAGACGGCCGGCTACGTCTACATTGGCATGGATCACTTTGCTTTGCCCGACGACGAGCTTGCCATGGCGCAGGAGCGCGGCGATCTCTACCGCAACTTTCAGGGCTACTCCACCCATGCCGAGGCGGATCTTCTTGCCCTGGGAATGAGCGCCATCAGCAGTGTTGGGCCGTTGTATAGCCAAAACCAAAAGGAACTCGCAGGCTGGGAGCAGGCCATAGACGCCGGCGAATTGGCCTTGGAGCGCGGGCTACTCCTGAGCCGCGACGACCAGTTACGGCGGGAAATCATCACCCGCCTCATCTGTGACTTCCGGCTGCGGATTGGCGAGATCGAAGCAAAATGGGATATCCAATTCCGCAGCTATTTTGCCGCCGCTTTGCCGCGTCTCGACACCTTGGCCGCCGACGGACTCATTGAGCATAACGACGAGGAAATCCGCGTCACCCCCCGCGGGCGCCTTTTGGTTCGCCATGTCTGCATGGTCTTCGACGCGTACCTGGGCCATAGCACCACCCAGTTCTCCAAGGTAATCTGAATGCGCCTGCCGCGGCTTGGGCTCATTCCTTCCCTGGGCGCTATCGCCATGCTGGTATTCATGCTGCTGCCGAGCAACCCCGAGGGCGAGCGGTTTGGTCCCTATGTTGGCAGTGATGCAGTACGGGCGAATTCGCCTACGGTTCTTTGACGATCAGTGGCCGGAACAGCAGCCCTGACCGGCTTGCTGGACTGGCGGACAAGGGACGGTGCCGTAGCTGCAGTACACACAACAGTCGCCGGGTTTGGGTTTGAGCAGGGCGCCGCAGTGGCTGCACTGGTAGAAATATTGGCAGGCGTCGGTGGGCATCCGCTCCTCTTTGGCAAAGCCGCAGTGCGGGCAGGTCAGAACAGAATCGAGTTGTAAGGGGTTTGTCATGGCCACGTCTCCGTTGATCGCTCCAGGATCAATACCTGGAAGCTTTCGCCCATTTCCTGGGGCAGGGTGAGGCGCTTGACCTCGTTATTGAGGGCAAGGCGCCCGCGTTCGTCGCAGCTCTGTAGTTGCTCCTGGTAGGCCTCCAAGAGACCGTGCTGCAACAAAAAGCGCGCCAGCGGGCCAAACCACTGCACGCGCAAGCCAAGCAGCCGCGCCTCGTCGAGCAGCGCCGAAAAATCGACATGGGCGGTCAGGTCGCAGAGCCCGGGCCAGCGAAAGGGGTCGTCGAGCCAATGGTGGCGATAGTAGGCGCGCAAACTGCCCATGCTGCGTTGTGGGTGGTAGTAACTGGCCGCCGTAGGATACCCATAATCGATGAGAATGATGCGCCCCCGCTGCAGCGCGGCAGACACCGCGCGCAACCAGGCGTTGGCACGCAGGTTGACCTCGGTGCGGTAGGGAATCGGCCAGCCGGGAAGATGCGGCCGTAGACGCTCCGCGAGCGCCGGCGCCGGGGGCTGCTCCAGCGCCTGCCAGGCCAGCGCCCCATCTCGCCATGCCACTCCCATCTCCCAAAGACGCTTGCCGTCCCAATCCAGCACCTGCACCGGCAAGGCATCGAGGACTTCGTTGGCAAGGATGACACCCTGCCAGGCCGTGGGTAGGGCGCTGAGCTGCCGCAGTCCAGGTACGCTTGCCTGCTGCACCTGGGCGAGGGCGGGGCTGGTTTCCAAAGCGGCGTAGGGTAGCGTCGGCCAGACCTTGCGAATCTGCGCCGCCAGGGCCCCAGTCCCAGCGCCAAACTCAAGTACGCCATCCACACCTGGATCGGCCCCGATGACCTGCGCCAAGACCCGGCCAAAAAGCGCGCCGAGCTCCGGGGCGGTAACAAAATCGCCTTCGGGACCGAAGCGCCGCTGTCCCGCCTGATAATAGCCTAAGCCCGGGGCATAGAGGGCGAGCTCCATGTACTCGGCAAAGGGCAGCACCCCACCTGCCGCATCGATGGCGGCGCGAATGCGCTCTACCAGGGCTGCCGAATGCTGCAGAGCCGCAGCGTCGGGGGTGGGAAGATGGACCTTGTCTCCACCGAGGCGATGGGATACAACTCCTGGACCGAGTACAGCCATGGATCTCCCTTGGAAGCCAAAGTCATCTTGATCACCGGTGGCGCCCGGCGCGTGGGCGCTGCCATGGCCCGTGAGCTCGCCGCCCGTGGCTGCCAGCTGGCTCTGCATTATAGGCATTCGGCGGCGGAGGCCGAAAGACTGGCCCAAGAAATCCGCGCCCAATGGGGGAGTAGCGTCCTGCTCTTGCCCGGCGATCTGCTCGATCCGCAGACCCCAACGCGCCTTATCGAGGCCTGCCAGGAGCACTTTGGCGGTCTCGATGGCTTGGTCCACAATGCCTCCCTCTTCGTCCCCAGCCCCTGGGAGACCCTGACCCTCGCGCAGTGGGAAGAGATGGAAGGTATTCATCTGCGCGCGCCGCTCTTTCTCAGTCAGGCCGCCTGGCCCCTGCTGCGCGCACGGCGCGGCAACATCGTGAGCCTTGTGGATGTGCAGGCGGAGTTGCCGCTGCGCGGTCATCTTGCCTACTCGGTCAGCAAAGCGGGCTTGCTGGCCTTGAGCCGCGCCCTGGCCAAGGAGCTCGGGCCGGAGGTGCGAGTCAATTGCGTGTCGCCGGGGGTGGCCCTGTGGGCGGAGGGAATCGACCCGCCGGATGGCGATCGCGCTGGCTATTTGTCGCGTACTGCCCTGCAGCGGGAGGGTACCCCCGAAGACATCGCCAAGGCCGTCGCCTACCTTCTTCTCGACGCTCCCTATGTGACCGGGCACAACCTCGTCGTTGACGGCGGGCGCATGTTATATTGAAGCCATGAGTCAGGAATTCCGGCAGCCCATCCGCTTTTACAGCGAGGAAGAACTCGACGCCCTCGAGGAGACCGATCCCGTAGCGGCGGCCAAGATTGCCCATGCCCAGGCGATGGCGCAGCGCCTCATTGGGCGCAAGCGCAACTTTGGCCCCGACGATCCCCTACCCAATGCCGAGGCGGTAGCGGAGGCGGTAGCAGCGGTGCGCCGCAT
The DNA here is from genome assembly GCF_031962545.1 of Candidatus Igneacidithiobacillus taiwanensis. Taxonomy (NCBI): domain Bacteria; kingdom Pseudomonadati; phylum Pseudomonadota; class Acidithiobacillia; order Acidithiobacillales; family Acidithiobacillaceae; genus Igneacidithiobacillus; species Candidatus Igneacidithiobacillus taiwanensis. The sequence continues at coordinate 6,209 of NZ_JAVRKK010000045.1, read as the reverse complement.
TCTCAACCGCGACGGCGGCGACATCGAGCTGGTAGAAATCCACGAACGCGATGTGCGGGTGCGCATGAAGGGGGCCTGCGCCGGCTGCCCCAATGCCGTCATCGATCTGCAGCAGGTGGTGGAGAAAATCGTTGGTGCGGTACCCGGCGTGGCCAGCGTGAGCAATACCTTTTGAGCGGCGCCAAAATTCCCAAAGTGGGCTTTGTGAGCCTCGGCTGCCCGAAGGCAACCGTAGACAGCGAACGTATCCTTACTCGGCTGCGCGCCGAGGGATATCAACTGGTGGGCGACTACGCCGGTGCCGATCTGGTAGTGGTGAATACCTGCGGTTTTATCGATGCCGCCGTCGAGGAGTCCTTGGAGGCCATCGGTGAGGCCCTGGCCGAGAACGGAAGGGTGGTGGTAACCGGCTGCCTGGGGGCCAAAGAGGCAGGGGATTTTGTGCGCCGTGCCCATCCCCAGGTCTTGGCGGTGACCGGCCCCCAGGAGGACGGCGCCGTCCTTACCGCCATCCATGCGGCCCTGCCGCCGCAACATGATCCCTTCAGCGATCTCGTCCCACCCCAGGGGCTGCGCCTCACTCCATCCCACTACGCGTATGTGAAGATTGCCGAGGGCTGCAACCAATCCTGTAGTTTCTGCATCATTCCCAGCATGCGCGGTAAGCTGGTCAGTCGCGACCCCGGCGAGATTCTCCGCGAGGCCGAGGCGCTGGTGGCGGCGGGGGTGCAGGAGCTTCTCGTCATCTCCCAGGATACCGGCGCCTACGGGGTGGATCGCAAGTACCGCACAGCCTTCCATCAGGGGCGGCCCCTACGCACCCGCATCACCGATCTTTGCAGCGCCCTCGGCGAGTTGGGGGTCTGGGTGCGCCTGCACTATGTCTATCCCTACCCGCACATCGACGAGCTCCTACCCTTGATGGCCGCGGGCAAAATCCTCCCCTACCTCGACGTACCCCTGCAGCACGGCAGCCCGCGCATTCTGCGCGCCATGCGGCGCCCGGCGGCGGCAGATCGCACCCTCGACCGCATTGCGCAATGGCGGCGGGAGGTGCCGGATCTCACCCTGCGCAGCACCTTCATCGTCGGCTTTCCCGGCGAGACCGAGGCAGAGTTTTCCGAACTGCTCGACTTTATTCGCAGCGCCGAGCTCGATCGCGTTGGCTGCTTTGCCTATTCGCCGGTCGAGGGTGCGTCTGCCAATGCCCTGCCGGGTGCCCTGCCCGAGGCCGTGCGAGAAGAGCGTCGGGAGCGCTTTCTCCTCGTGCAGCAGGAAATCAGCGCTGCTCGCCTGCGCCGTTGGCTGGGTCGACGGCGCGAAATCCTCCTCGACGAGGTCCACAGGGATGGCAAAGCCATTGGCCGTAGCGCCAGCGATGCCCCGGAAATCGATGGCGTCGTCCACCTCGACCAGGCGTGGGGCCATCGCGTTGGCGAGCGCGTCTTGGCCACCATCACCGCCGCCGATACCTACGATCTGTTCGCAAAAATCGATAGCGAGGGCGGAAGCGAACTGTAGAGAGCCTTGCTGGTCAGAGGGGTATACCGCGAAACAAAAGGATACCCACCATGCCGCAACAATCTTCTCTGACACCTTCCCGGCGCGCCTTGCGCTACCCCCTTTTCGTCCTCGCCGCGAGTCTCCTGCTCAGCGCCTGCGCACAAAAGGTTACCCCGCCCACCCAGGCGTCCGTACCCAGTACTGGCAGCAGCGCGCCGAGCAGCACCGAAAACGCCCTCGCTCCCAGTAACGAGGCCGGACGGAATCTTTCTTATGGGCCGCTCGGCGGACAGAATGAGAACCTGTCGGCAGCGGAGCTCGCGGCCCTGCCCCGCCACCTGCGCGTGCATTTTGCCCAGAATAGTTTTCAGGTCAGTGCCCATGCCCGGCACATCACCGCCGAAAATGCGCGCTTTTTGCTGCGCTTTCCGAATCTGCACGTACGCCTGGAGGGGAACTGCTCGCAGCCGGGCACCCAGGAATACAATCTTGCGCTGGGCGAGTGGCGCGCCCACGCCATCAAAGAATTGCTGATTGCCGACGGCGTTCCGGCCCACCGCATCAGCACCGTTTCCTTTGGCAAAGACAATCTGCTCTGCACTGCCAACACGCCCTCTTGCTGGCACCGTAACCAGCGCGTCGACTTTGTCTATCGTGCCAGCGGCAACGCATGAGCACGCCTCGGCGCCCTTTTCGTGCCCTGCCGCGGGCGCGGCCGCGTTGGTTGGCCGGGGTCTTCGTCCTCGGCTTTTTGGCAATCCTTGCACGCGATGTGCAGGTGCAGGTGCTGCAAGTGCAGCACCTGCGCGCCCAGGGCCAGATGCGCTACCTTCGCACTCGCCCCCTGCCGGCGCAGCGAGGAGTGATATTTGCCGCCAACGGCCTGCCACTGGCGGTCAATACCGCGGCCAGCACCATTTGGGGCGACCCGAGAATTCTTGGCAAGTACCAGTCCCAGTGGCCGCGTCTGGCACGAGTGCTGGGGTTATCGATAGTCGAACTGGGGCAACGCCTAGCTAGCGGCGGGGCAGATTTTGCCTATCTGGCACGGCAGCAACCTCCTGGCGTGGGCGCGGCAGTCCGCGCTCTACATATTCCGGGGGTGGGGGTCTTGCCAAGCTCGCGGACGTATTTTCCCCTCGGGGCCGCAACCACTCCCCTCATTGGCCTCGTCGATCAAGCCCACCGTGGCGCCACGGGCATGGAACTGAGCTACAACAGCTGGCTCGCAGCCCACCCGGGCAGCGAGCAGGCCGTCTACGATGGCCGCGGACAGGTCGTGCAGGTGCTCAAGGTTGAGCGCCTATCCCGGCCCGGCCATGCCATTCATCTCAGCATCGAACCGCAGATGCAGTACTGGGCTTACATGGCCCTGATTCGTTCCCTCCGCCACTTCCACGCCCAGGATGGCTCGGCAGTGCTGATGAACGTGCATACCGGTGCCATCCTGGCCATGGTCAGCGCCCCCAGTTGCAATCCCAACCAGTCCGGCGCCTGCCGCTCCCCGGCCGATTACGTCAACAATGCGGTACATCAGGCCTTTGAGCCGGGCTCGGTAATGAAACCCTTTGCCATCGCCGCCGCCCTGGCCAGCGACAGTGTTTCCCCCACCCAAAAGTTTCATGTCTTTCATCCCCTTTGGGTGGGTGGCTACCCGATCACCGACGACGTCCCCCACCACATCCTCAATATCGAACATATCCTCAAGTATTCGAGTTGCATCGGTACGGCGAAGATTGCCCTGCGGACACCCGAGCGAACCCTCTACAACATGTATCGTGCCGTCGGTTTCGGGCGCATCGCCCCCCTGGGCCTGCCAGGGGAGACGGCGGGGGTGCTGCCACCTTGGCAGAGCTGGGGCGTTGCCCGTCATGCCACGATCTCGATCGGCTATGGGGTTTCGGTGACCACCCTGCAGCTGGCTACCGCCTACGCGGCTATCGCCAATGGCGGCTGGTATGTACGGCCAACCCTCTTTGCCGGTGCTGGCGTGCATCGCCATCGGGTGATGCCGGCCTGGGTCGCCAACGACCTGCGGCGTTGGCTACAGTCCGTCGCCCGCCCTGGCGGCACTGGGATTCTCGCGGCCATCCCCGGCTATGCCGTGGGCGGCAAGACCGGCACCGCCAATATGGCCAATGGCAAGGACGGCTTTTACCATCATCGTACCAACGCCACTTTTGTGGGCTTTGCCCCAGGGCGGCATCCCGACCTGGTCATGGCGGTCAACCTGCGCGGCAGCCATTTTGCTTGGAATTTTGGCGGCATCGAGGCGGCCCCGGTCTTTCGCTTTACCATGCGCCGCGCCCTGCGCACCCTCGATGTGCCGCCGCGTTGCAATACCGGCGGCAAATTCCTGGAGATTCGCGTACCCGCCGGCGCTGACCTACACGAGCTTGCCCTACGCTACCACAGTACCAGCCGCTATCTGATGCAAATCAACCAACTGGCAAACCCACAGGCCCTCGAGGCCGGGGCCTTCTTCAAGGTGCCCATGCCCCTGGGAGAAAAGGATTTTTGTCGGGTACAAACGCCCGCCGTGAGCCGCGCCCAGGCCGAGATTTGGAGCGAGGGCGGCGGCTGAGCCGTGGGCAGTGCCGTGCGCAGGTGCTACTCTAGTCGCCTCGGTACACGCTTGGCAGAGGAAAGATCATGCGCAGTAGTGTCCTCGACACCGATTTGCAGCCCTGTGGTCTGCAACCACGCACCGGCTTTCGCCGCGATGGCTTCTGCAGCGGCGGCCCCCAGGATCTGGGTTCGCATACCGTCTGTGCGGTAATGACCGAAGCCTTTTTGCAATACACCCTGGAGCGCGGCAATGACCTCATCACCCCCCGCCCGGAATGGGATTTCCCGGGCTTACGGCCGGGGGATCGTTGGTGTCTGTGCGCCGCCCGTTGGGAAGAGGCCCGCCTGGCCGGGGTAGCACCGCCGGTGATCCTTGCCGCCTGCGATAAGCTCTGCCTGGAGATCATTCGCCGCGAAGACCTCTTTGCTCATGCCCTGGCGGAGCCCTCGGCATGACTCCGACCGCTGCGCCGCAAAGCTTGACCCTGCTGCGCCCGGACGACTGGCATCTGCACCTGCGCGACGGCGCCCTGCTGCGTACGGTATTACCAGATACCGCCGCGCGTTTCGGTCGCGCCATCGTCATGCCCAACCTGAACCCGCCGGTTACCAGCGTTGCCGCCGCCACCGCCTACCGCAGCCGCATCCTTGCCGCCCTGCCGGCGAGGTCCGGCTTTATGCCATTGATGACGCTGTATCTGACAGAGAGCACGACGGTTGCGGAAATACAGCGTGCCAAAGAGAGCGGCATCGTCCATGCCGTCAAATACTATCCGGCAGGGGCAACGACCAACTCGGAAAATGGCGTCCGCGATCTCCAGGCGGTCTATCCCGTTCTCGCCGCCATGGAGCGTTGGGATCTTCCCCTGCTGCTGCACGGTGAAGTTACCGACCCCAGCGTCGATATCTTCGACCGCGAGGCGGTCTTCATTGAGCGCCATCTGCAGCCCTTGCGCCAGACCTTTCCCGGCCTGCGCATCGTCCTCGAGCATGTAACCACCAGCGCGGCCGTCGACTTTGTGGAAAGTGCGGGTCCGCGTACCGCCGCTACCATCACCGCCCACCATCTGCTCCTTAATCGTAACGCCCTCTTTCAGGGGGGGCTGCGCCCGCACCACTACTGCCTGCCGGTGCTCAAGCGCGAGCAACATCGTCAGGCCCTCTTGCGCGCCGTCGCTAGCGGCAATCCGCGCTTTTTTCTGGGCACCGACAGCGCCCCGCACCCACGCGACAAAAAGGAATCGGCCTGCGGCTGTGCCGGGATCTACACCGCCCACGCCGGCATCGAGCTCTATGCCGAGGCCTTTGCCGGCATCGGCGCCCTCGAGCAACTAGAGGCCTTCGCCAGTCGGCATGGGCCGGCCTTCTATGGTCTTCCCTGCAATACCGATACGATTCGCTTGGAGCGGCAGCCGTGGACGGCTCCCGCCAGCCTCGGCGCGGAGGAGATCATTCCCTTCCGTGCCGGCGAAGAGATTGCTTGGCGTTTGGTCGACAAAACCGGAACTTGCGAGATGACTTCGGGTCTATAGGCGGGATTGAAATCGGCACAACGAGGTGCCCAAGATGTGGAAAGCCAAAATCGTATCGTCGCTGAGCTTGTTCGGCCTGCTTCTCGGTAGCGTATCCGCCAGTGCCACCACCCTTCCCCAGGTGCAGTATTCGGGTATGCACCTTCTTGGCGTGGAACATGGCGATGCCTTGTTCCGGGTCAAGGTGCGGGTCAACAATCCCAACCCGACCGGCATCCCGCCGGCGCACGGGCGCATCAATCTTTCCCTCTTTCATCAGCCGGTCGGCTACGGCACCCTGCCGCCCACCGGTCTGGCCGCCCGTAGTGCCAAGACCATCGAGCTGCCCGTCGTCCTCTCTTTGCGTGCCCTCGGCAGTCTCTTGCCGGCGCTGGTCTCCCAGCGTTTTCTGCCGTGGACGGCGCAAGGCTATGTGCAGAGCGGTCCGGCGCGGATCCCTATCGAGCGCAGCGGTACCATTGCCAGTGCCGAGCTGGCCCCGGTCTTGCGCAACCTGCTTTTTGGGGGCTAGGGCAGCGCGCATCTTTCCTCCTGCAAATCCATCCTCTACACTGCCCAAATGCACGAAAAGCGGCTGCTCTTGGGCGGTACCTTCGATCCTATCCA
>NZ_JAVRKK010000044.1:0-16190 GCF_031962545.1 Candidatus Igneacidithiobacillus taiwanensis | reverse complement strand
ACCCGGTAAAACCCCCGGATCCGGTACCCGACATGTTGAACCTGCATGGCACTCCTCCCTCGCCAAAGAAGTGCCAAAGGTTTGTGAACTTATGCAGAGAAAACGCACTGACGCGGCCGCTCCTGGGTTTTTGTTGGGGCTTTCGGGTACAATAGAGAGGTTTTTCGCCCGGGATTTCCTTTGCCAGTCATGACCTCGTCCTTCCGCCTGCATCGTATACCGCGACGTCCTCTTGCGGCAGCGCAGGCCCTGACCATTGGCAACTTCGATGGCGTACATCTTGGCCATCAGCAGCTCCTCGCGGCCATGGGCGAAACGCGGTTGCCGCGGGTGGTGCTGACCTTTGAGCCGCTGCCGCGGGAATTTTTCCAGGGTGCGGAGTCTCCGGTGCGCCTTAGCAGCCTGCGCGAAAAGACCCAGGCATTGCTGCACTATGGGGCAGATCAGGTCATTTGTAGTCGTTTCGATCGTCGCCTTGCCCAGCTCTCGGCTGAGGATTTTGTGCGCGAGATTCTCGTTGGCCGGCTGCAAGTGCGCCATCTCTTCGTCGGTCACGATTTTCGTTTTGGCGCCCAGCGCCGCGGCGACTTTACCCTGCTCGAGCAAATGGGACGGCAGCTGGGCTTTACCGTCGCCGAGCAGCCGCCCTTTCTGCTCGATGGCCAGCGGGTCAGCAGTACGGGAGTTCGGCAGTTTTTGGAGCAAGGGGATCTTGGCCAAGCCGCGCGCTGGCTCGGTCGCCCCTACGCCATCTGCGGGCGGGTGCGGCGTGGCGATCAACTCGGCCGCGAGCTTGGCTTTCCCACCGCCAACCTGCCCCTGACCCGCCGCTCCTTGCCGCTGCGCGGCATCTTTGCCGGGCGCCTGCACAGCCCCATCGGTAGTTGGCAGGCTGCTATCAGCATTGGCCTGCGACCCACGGTCAACGGTAAACATCTGGTCCTCGAGGCCCACTGCCTCGATGCCGACTCCCCAAACCTCTACGGTCTACAGGTACAGGTCGAGTTGCTGCACAAGTTGCGAGATGAGGAGAAATACCCCAATCTCGACGTTTTGATCGCGGCGATCCAGCACGATGTCGGCCAGGTTCGCCAATTTTTCGCCAGTTCCTCAACCAGTCAAAGCCCATGGATTACAAAAACACCTTAAATCTTCCCAAAACCGACTTCCCCATGCAGGGCAAACTGCCGGAGCGGGAGCCCGAGCGCTTGGCCTATTGGCAGGGCCTGAACCTCTACCAACGCCTGCAAGAGGCCCGCGCCGAGGCACCCTGCTACGTGCTGCACGACGGCCCGCCCTACGCCAACGGCCGCATCCATATTGGTCATGCGGTCAACAAGGTGCTCAAGGACATCATCAATAAATCCAAGCTCGCCGAGGGAATGCGGGTGCCGTATGTGCCGGGCTGGGATTGTCATGGCCTGCCCATCGAGATTCAGGTCGAAAAGACCCACGGGCGCCCGGGTGAGCGGCTCGATGCCAGCGCCTTCCGGCAGGCCTGCCGCGAGTACGCCAATGCCCAAATCGAGGGACAGAAGGCGGACTTTGTTCGCCTGGGCATTCTTGGCGATTGGGAACATCCCTACCGCACCATGGATTTTGCTGCCGAAGCCGGCATCGTGCGCGAGCTTGGCAAGCTTACCCTGGCCGGCCAGGTGTACCGCGGCGCCAAGCCGGTGCACTGGTGTGTGGATTGCGGCAGTGCCCTGGCGGAGGCAGAGGTGGAGTATCGCGATCGCAGCGATCCCTCCATCGACGTCGCCTTTCGCGTGGCGGACGCTGCCGATCTCGCCCAGCGCTTTGGCCTGAACCAACTGGCCGCACCGGTGGATGTGGTGATCTGGACCACTACCCCCTGGACCTTGCCCGCCAACCAAGCCGTAGCCGTGCATCCGGACTTCGACTATGCCCTGCTGCAAGTGGGGGAGCGCTATCTACTCCTCGCCGCGGCCTTGGCAGAAAGCGCTCTAGCGCGCTATGGACATCCTACCGCCAACCCCCTCGCCTGCGCTCCCGGCAAAGCCCTCGAAGGGCTCTTGCTGCAGCATCCTTTTGCAGAGCGCCATGTGCCGATCATCGTGGGCGACCATGTCACCCTCGAAGCCGGTACCGGCTGCGTCCACACCGCCCCCGCTCATGGCGTAGAGGACTATCTGGTCGCACAGGCCTACCATCTGCCCATCGATAGCCCGCTGCAAGGCGATGGCCACTATCGCAGTGATCTCGGCAACGGCCTGGGCGGACTGTCGACTGCCGAGGCCAATCGTGCCGTGCCTGCTCTGCTGCATGAACGCGGTCGCCTGGTACACCAAGAAAAGATCGAACACAGCTACCCTCACTGCTGGCGCCATAAAACCCCCCTACTCTTTCGCGCCACTCCCCAATGGTTTATCAGCATGGAGCGCAATGGGCTGCGCGAGCGGGCGCTGCAGGCCATTGCCGGTAGCCGCTGGATTCCCGCCTGGGGCGAGGAGCGCATCGCCGATATGGTGCGCAAGCGTCCCGACTGGTGTATTTCGCGGCAACGTTCCTGGGGCGTACCCGTTGCGCTGTATGCCTGCCGGCACTGTGGCGAACCCCTGCGCGATGCGGCGGTTTTTGAGCGCATCGCCGCCGCCATCGAAGCCGAGGGCGTCGACGCCTGGTTCCGCAACGCCGACAGCGTCTTTCTTGGCGATACCCCGCACCGCTGCGGTGCCTGCGGACACGAGCAGTTCGAGAAGGTCACCGACATCCTCGATGTCTGGTTCGATTCGGGTTCCACCCACGCCTTCGTGCTCGAGCAGCGCGCCGAGCTACACAGCCCCGCCGACCTTTACCTGGAGGGCTCCGATCAGCATCGTGGTTGGTTTCAGTCTTCCTTGCTCGAATCCGTTGCCAGTCGCGGGCGAGCCCCCTACGCCGCCGTCCTCACCCACGGTTTTACCGTCGATGGTGACGGCCGCAAGATGAGTAAATCCTTGGGCAATGTCATTGCCCCGCAGGAAATCATCGACCGCTATGGCGCCGATATCCTGCGCTTGTGGGTAGCTTCGGAGGATTACCGCGGCGAAATCCCTATTTCCGACGCCATCCTCCAACGCCTTGGCGAAAGCTACCGACGCATTCGCAATACGGCACGCTACATCCTTGGCAATACCTACGACTTCGATCCCCGGCGCGACGCCCTGCCAACGGCAGAACTTCTCGAGATGGATCGCTGGATGCTCGGGCGCTGCGCGCAGGTACAAGACGAGGTGCGTACCGCTTACCAGCAATTCCAGTTTCATCGCGTAGTGCAGGCCCTGCACAACTTTTGCGCCGTCGAACTCGGTGGGCTCTACCTCGATGTGCTCAAGGATCGCCTCTACACCATGCCAGCGGCCTCGCGCGGGCGACGTTCGGCACAAACCGTGCTGGTGCAGATTCTCGATGCCCTTTTGCTGTGGATGGCCCCCATCCTCAGCTTTACCGCGGAAGAAATCTGGCAGCATCTGCCCTGGCGCAACGCCGAAAGCGTCTTCTTTGCCAGCTACCCGGTCTTCGAGCTGCCCGCCGACCCCGCCCTCGACGCCCGCTGGCAGCGCCTGTTGCAGCTACGGGAAGCGGTCAACGCCGGCCTCGAAGGCTTACGTCAGGACAAAAAAATCGGCTCCGCCCTCGACGCCAAGGTTCGTATCGAGGCCAATGCCGACTGGCTCGCCCTCCTCGAACCGCTAGCGGCGGAGCTCCGCTTCTTGTTGCTCTGCTCGGACTTGGAAATCGCGGCCCAGGATGACGAAAAGGCGGGCGAGGATGCGCTCCCCGGCCTGCGCCTGCTGCTCACCCCCCTCGATGCACCCAAATGCGCCCGTTGTTGGCACCGCCGCAGCGACATTGGCCACGACCCCGAGCACCCGCAACTTTGCGGACGTTGTGTAGAAAACATCAGCGGTATGGGCGAAAAACGGGAGTACTGCTAATGCTGCGCTACTTGTGGTTGAGTGTTGCCGTCATCCTCCTCGACCAAGGCGTCAAGGTTTGGCTGAGCCAAATTTGGCGGGTAGGACAAGGGATCGTCGTCATCCCCGGTTTTCTCAATTTTCGGCTGGTGCACAACACCGGCGCTGCCTTCAGCTTTTTGGCCGGGGCGGGTGGATGGCAGCGCTGGCTCTTGGTTGCCATTGCCCTGCTCGTCATTGTCGTCCTCGTAGCCATTTTGCGACGCCTGAAGCCCGGGGCGCATTGGATCGCCATTGCCCTCACCCTCATCCTTGGCGGCGCCATGGGCAATCTCATCGATCGCATCCGCCTGGGCTACGTGGTCGATTTCATTGGCGTGCATTGGGGCAACCTGTACTGGCCCTACTTCAACATTGCCGATAGCGCCATCAGCATTGGTGCGGTGATGCTCATTATCGATGCATTTCGACGACACTGACGCCTCTTTGTCGGGAAGATGCGACAAACTAACCCGGCCTGGTGCCGGGTTTTTCTTTCAAGTTATTGATAAAATAGGATAAATAAAGTTGGCCCGGATTTTGCTTCCTATTGGCAAACGAGGCAATAGGAGCTTTTCATGGACAACCGGGCGAATCTTCTCGCGGCACTGCGCCGCGTTCGGCACTATCCCAACTATCAGTCCTTCATGGCCACCCACGAGCGTGAGCGCATCAAACGCGACCTCCAGAAGCGTTTGCTGCGCCTACGTCGCGGGCAGAAAACCCGTCAAGGTGGCGGACTCGCTTTTCTGCGTAGCGCCGTATTGGCACAAGTGCTCTACTGAGCCAACTTACTGCGGCTCATTACCCGGCCGCCACTTGATACTACAACCCATGCAGGGCTGCACCACGCTGGGCGCCGGCTGACCGGCCAATAGCGCTTGCACGGCGGCGTCGAGGTCTGCCCCAGTCACCGGCAGATCATTTTTTGGCCGCGCGGCGTCGAATTGGCCGTGGTAGAAGAGCTTACCTGTTGCATCAAACAAAAAGATGTCGGGGGTGCAGGCGGCACGGAAGGCCTTGGCAACGCTCTGCTCGGCATCAAAGAGATAGGGAAAATCATAGCCCGCCCGCGCGGCTTCGGCGGGCATCTTTTCTGGGGCATCGTCGGGGTAGGTTTCGGGGTCGTTGCTGTTGATCCCGACCACCACCACCCCTTGCTCCTGCCATTTTTTGGCGAGCTCTGCCAAGCGGCTAGCAATATGAATCACGTACGGACAGTGGTTGCAGATGAAAAGCACCAACAAGGGTTTGCCTTGCGCCTGCTCGCTCGACCAGGTTTCCGGCCGCCCGCCCCAGGGTAATCGAAAGGACGGTAGGGGCGTGCCAAGGGGCAAATCGAGTCCGGTCATTGCCATTTGCGTCTCTCCTTTTTACGGTACGGTAGGTACAGAATACCCGAAGGCGAGTTGCGCTTCCTCCCCCTCTGCCTGGGTCTCCAAGCGCCAGGCGCCTCGTCCCAAGAGGCGCAAGCAGCGATCGTGGTAGCGCCAGAGGCTCGAGCGATGACCAACACTGATGATGGCCGAACCAGGCAAGGTTTCCGCCAAAAGGCGATAGAGTTCGCCCTCGGCGCGCTCGTCTAGGGCTGAACTTGCCTCATCAAGAAAGATCCAGCGCGGCTTTTGTAGCAGAATCCGCGCAAAGGCCAGCCGCTGCTGCTCACCAAGGGATAAGGTATGCGACCAAAGTTTTGTCTCGTTGAGCTGGTCGACGAGTTGCGGAAGACCAACGCTGCGCAGGGCCACTTGCAAGAGGGTATCAGAATCGTCTTTCAAACCAAAGGGATAGACCAGAGTTTCGCGTAGACTCCCCATGGGCAAATAGGGCCGCTGCGGCAGGAAGAGCGGACGATCGGCCGCCGGTAGCCCGACCTTGCCGTCGCCGTAGGGCCAGATACCGGCCAAGGCGCGAATCAGGGTGCTCTTGCCACTACCCGAGGCACCCATGATGAGCAGATGCTCACCCGCTGCAACGCGTAGGTTCAGGTCGTGTACCAACTCGCGGCCGTCTGGGAGGCGCACATTCAGGGCGCTGACCTCGAGCTGTGCTGCCTCGACCCGCTCGATGTGATAGTGGTGCTCCTGAATTTCGTGCACTTCCTGCATCGATTGTCGGAAGAAACGCAAACGGTCGACCACCGCGTGCCAATTGGCCAAGGTGGTATAACTGCTGACGATAAAAGACAGGGCGCCCTGCACCTGGGCAAAGGCCGACATGATCTGTTGCAGGCCACCAACGCCAATGTCCTTGTTGACGAAATAGGCGGGTAAACAAACGATCAAGGGAAAAATGATGGCGATTTGTCCGTAGGCAGATGTCCACCAATTGAGGCGCATACTCCGCCAAATGATGCGCCAAAAATTGGCATAGACTTCGGCAAAACGGGCACGAAAATGTTGGGCCTCACGCGCTTCGCCGCCGTAGAGGGCAACGCTTTCGCTATTTTCTCGTAGCCGCATCATGCTAAAACGAAAATCGGCCTGGTAACGCTCTTGATTGAAATTGAGACGAATCAGCGGTCGACCGATCAGTGCCGTGACCACGGTACCAAAAACCGAGTAAATGAGGGCCGCCCACACCAGATAGCCAGGAATGGAAATCGTCTGCCCATGCAAGGGAATCCAGATCATAGCCGACAATTCCCACAGCATGAAAATAAAGGTGGCCAGGGTAACTACCGAGCTAAAGAGCCCAATGACGATATTCAGGGTCTGACTGGTGAAGGAAGCGAGATCCTCGCTGATACGTTGGTCTGGGTTATCGGTGCCGTCGCCCAGTACCTGCATATGGTAAAAGGTGCGCCGCGCCAGCCAGGCATCGAGATAGGAGTGGGTGAGCCAACGCCGCCAGCGGATCACCAGCATTTCGGTAAAAAAGCTCTGCGACACAGCGGCAATGATGTAGGCCGTTGCCAAGCCGCAGAAAACCAGTATCTGCTGCCAAGCGGCGCTGGCTTGGTAGTGCTGCACCGCGTTCCAAAACACCGCATACCATTGGGTGATGCGGTAGGAGAGAAAGACCATGAATAGGTTTAAGCCGATGACCAGGGCAAAAACTCCCCGCGCCAACCAGCGGTCTTCGGAATGCAACCAATAGGGTTTACTGATCTGCCAAAGATCGCGAAAGAATTCGCGGTTGAACTGCCGCATATTTGCTCCCTGCCGCTACGTCACCAAAGTCTGATTCGGCGCAAAACTTGCTAGAATCGCCAGAACCCGTCGCAAATGCAGAGGAGAATACCATGGCCGAAGACAAAAACCATTCACGCCGCCAGTTTTTAGGGGGTATGGTGCTAGCAGGGGCCGCATCGGCGGTGGCCGTCACGGCACAGGGACAAGGGATGGGAATGGGCATGATGGGACCGTCCAAAAACAAGGTGGTCTACCAACTCAATCAATCCGACCCCGGCTACGTCTCCGACATCTTGCACAGCGCCGCCGTGGTCCTCGGGCATTTCAACAATGACGTCGACATCGCCATTGACTGCTTCGGGCCCGGCATCTGGCTGCTGGTCAAAGCCAGCAAACAGCATGAACATTACAGCCAGTTTATTCGCGAGCAGGTTTCGAGCCTGCACATGTATAACGTACGCTTTTTGGCCTGCGAACAGACCATGAAGACCATCAAGATCGGCAAAGAAGACCTGATTTCCGAGGCGACTCCGGTATTTAGCGGTGCTGTCGAACTCATCACCTTGCAACAGCAGGGCTACGCCTACATCGCTTGGTAGGGAAACTCAGAGGCGTCGATGTTGCAGAGCCGGAAGACGCTCGCGAGTTTGCACGAGTTGGGCCAAATCTAAGGTGGCGATGGCAATGCCCTCTCCCGCCTCTAGCTGTGCCAAGATCTGACCCCAGGGATCGATGATCACGCTGTGCCCCCAAGTGCTACGCCCGTTGGCGTGATTACCGCCCTGGTCGGCGGCAAGCACGAAGGCTTGGTTCTCGATGGCCCGGGCGCGCAAGAGAATCTCCCAATGCGCCCGCCCGGTGGGCACGGTAAAGGCACTCGGCACCACCAAGAGGGAGGCCCCGGCGTACTGCCGGTAGAGCTCCGGAAAACGTAGATCGTAGCAAATCGAAAGACCCACACCGCCCCAAGGACTTTCGACTTGGCAAGGGGTATCTCCAGGTGCGATGCTGCCAGACTCGCGGTAGCTTTCCCCCTCCGCGAGCTGCACATCGAAGAGGTGCATTTTGTCATAGCGCGCCCGTAGCTTGCCTGTATCGTCGTAGACCAAAAGGCTCGCATGGCAGCGCCCGTCAATGGCTCGCAACGGAATACTACCCCCCAGAAGCCAGATACCGAGTCGCGCCGCCTGTGCTGCCAGCCAGTCTTGCACTGGGCCCCGACCAAGCTCCTCCATGAGCGCCAGCTTATCGGTATCTTGTAAGCCCATGAAAGAGAAATTTTCTGGCAGCAGAACCAGTTCTGCGCCTGCCGCCTGCGCCTCCTTCAGGAGGGACTCAGCGTGCTGCAGGTTCTCTGCCTGGTCGGCAGAAGAAACCATTTGCACCGCCGCAGCGCGCAGGGTACTGGGAGTGGTCATGTTCGGCGCCGCCTCTACACGCCCTGATTGGTCAGCCAGCGCTGGATGTCGGCTGCACCAAGGGCGCCACTCTGGCGCGCGACTTCGCGTCCGCCGCGAAAGAGGATCATGGTGGGTATGGAGCGGATCTGGTAGCGCGAGGCGGTCTGACCGTCCTCCTCGGTATTGAGCTTCGCAAACAAACAGCGACCCTGCATCTGCTGCGCTGCCTGGGCAAACTGGGGAGCCATCATCCGACAGGGACCACACCAGGGCGCCCAAAAATCGACGAGCACCGGCAGCTCATTGCGGTCGATGTAACGTTGAAAAGTCGCGCCCAGCAATTCCGGGGGATGCGCAGCGAAGAGCGGTTGGTGACACTTACCGCACTTGGGATGCTGCCCGAGACGCTCCCGGGGAACTGCGTTGACCGCACCGCACTGGGGACAAACGATGTGCATAAAGACACCTCCCTTTCAGTCGCGCAGCAGGGGATCCAATTCACCACGCCGATCGAGGGCGTAGAGATCGTCGCAACCACCAATGTGCCGCGCACCAATGAAAATTTGCGGTACGGTGCGGCGCCCATGCGCGCGCTGAATCATTTCCGGACGCCTTTGCGGCTCTTGGTCGACCCAGATGATTTCTGCCTGTACCTGTTTTTGCTGCAAAAGTGCTAGCGCTCGCCGGCAGTAACCGCAGGCGTGGGTAGCATAGACCACGATGGTAGCCATGCTATTTCTCGACCGGGAGGCCCGCGCCGCGCCAAGCCTGGATGCCTCCTTTCAGGCTATACACCTTCTGGAAGCCCGCCTTGCGCAGCTGCGAGGCCGCCCGCGCCGAGCGCATACCGCTCGCGCACTGGCAGATGACATGATGCTCTTGATGCTTTTCTAGGTCTTTCAAATACTTGTTGAGTTGGCCGACAGGAATGTGCCGGGCCATGGGTAAGTGCCCCCGCGACCACTCGTGCTGCTCGCGCACATCGATCACCACCGCATCATGCTGATTGATCAGCTGCACCGCCCGTTCTGCCGTGATCTCCTCCACCCCGCCAAATTTACGCGCCAGCGGCCCCTTGAAAAGCAAAATGAGAACGGCCAGCAGCGCGAGCAACAGGGGCCAATAGGAGGACAATTCTGCTTCCAGATGCACGGCTCAGCTCCGACAGCTAGGGGCATCGCTCACCCCCAATCGATGTAAGATATTGATCAGCGGGCACAAACCCGTAAGGCTACTCTGGAAGAGATTAAAGCCCACGAAAAGGGTAAAGGCCAAAAACCACTCGCTGACGAAAATAGGACTGGAAGGAGCGCCCAAGGCAACGCTGAGCATCACAAAAAGCCCTGCCACCAAGCGAACCCAATTTTCCGTGTTCATATCAAGAAACTCCTTGCGCTTTGCGCTCGAGATGCCGCTCCCACAGGAAGTACAGCAGCGGAATCACAATCAACGTCAACATGGTGGAGGCGAAGGTGCCAAAAATCAAGGATACCGCCAGCCCGCCAAAGACTGGATCGGTGACCATGATTGCCGAGCCAAACATGATCGCCAAGGCGGTCAACAAAATGGGCCGAAAACGGACGGCTCCCGCCTCCAAGACCGCTTGCTCCAAGGAATAACCCTCGCGCCGATACTCGATGATGAAGTCAATGAGCAGCAGTGAGTTACGAACAACCACACCGGCAAGGGCGATAACGCCGATCATCGAGGTGGCATTGAAGGGCGTCTGCAGGAGCCAATGCCCAGGAAAGACACCAACCAGGGTCAACGGAATGGCTCCCATGACGATGATAGGCATGATGAAGGACTGGTAATACGCTACCAACATCAAGTAAATGAAAACCAGCGCCACGATGAAGGCAGCGCCAAGATCACGGAAAACATCCAAGGTCAGCCGCATATCGCCGCCCCAGAGGATCTGGTAATGGGTAATATCGTGGGGCTGTGCCGGCATGAAACCGAGATTGCCCGTGCTCAGGCGTACGCCATCGAGGACCTTGCCGTTGAGCTCATGGTTGAGGGTATAGGTGGCGTAAACCGGGCTGGAGCCGAGAAGATCACCCGTTACATAGACCACGTCGTGCTGATCGCGATCGAGGATGGGCTTCGCCTGATCGGTCCGCTCGATGTCGACGATGCTCGACAAAGGCACTTCCTGCCCCGCCTGATTGCGGATACGCAGGGCAAGAATCTGCGCCTTCCAGGCGCGATCACCAGGGGGTACCCGCAGGATGATATCGACGGGCTCCCGGGCCGAGGGCACGCTCACCGCACCAATCTTGGTGCCGGCAATGAAATCATGCACCAATTCCGCCACCTGGGCGGGTGCCACCCCTGCCAGCATCGCCTTGTCGCTGCGCACGCGAATGCGATATTCCGGCACCGTTCCGGTGACCGAGTCGTCGACATTGATCATGTCGTAGATCTTGCGGAAGCGCTCTTCCACCTGCCCAGCGAGGATGCGCAGCTTTTGATAGTCGGGACCGTAGAGCTCGGCCACTACCTGCGCCCGCACCGGCGGCCCCGGCGGCACTTCGAAGAGTTTGATCACCGTGCCCGGAAAACGTTGCTGCAAGAGCGCAATCTTTCGGTAGATCTCTACTGCCACCTGGTGCGACATGGGTCGCTGCTCACGGGGCACCAAATTGACCTGAATTTGGGCGTAGTTGCTGCCTTCCCGCATCATGTCGCCACGCACCAAACCGGCAAAGTCTACTGGTGCCGAACGGCCGACGTAATTCTGGAAATTTTCGACGTAAGGATTCTGGGCCAAGACTTGTCCCACGTCCTGCACTACGCGACCAGTTTCCGCCAAGGCCGTACCCGCCGGGGTATCGACTTGGATCATGAAGTCGCTGACATTCCCCGCGGGCAACATCTTGACGTTGACGCCCAATGGGCTCAGGGGGCCATTCATTCCCGAAGGGCGCACGAACTGCCAAGCCGGCATGAGCATGGCCAAGAGGAGCAAGAGAACGACGATGATAAAGAAAAAGTTGCGGCGCTTGCCGGACTGCAGCAAGGGGGTAAAAACGCGCAGATACCCACGCTGCAAAAAATCGCGTTGGCTACCGGCGTCGTCTGTAGCATGCGCCTGGCTCGCGTGGCGCTCGGCCTTGCCGCGCAAAAAGCGATAGGCGCCCCAAGGCACCACGGTGTAAGCCAGGAGTACCGAGGCGATCATGGCAATGGGCACGAAGATCGGAATCGGCAGCATGAACGGTCCCATCATGCCGGTTACGAAAGCCATCGGCACAAAGGCCAAAATCACCGCCAGGGTAGCGATGTTGGTCGGATTGCCGATTTCATTGGTTGCCATGACGACCTTGTCGGCAAAGGAGCGCCCGCCACCGCCATGGCTGAGATGGCGATGAATGTTCTCAATGACGACGATACCGCCATCCACCAACAAACCCAGGGAAAGAATCAGTGCAAACAAGGTGATGCGGTTGATGGTCTGGCCCAAGAGCCAGCCGATGCCGAGCACCACGCCAAGGGTCAGAGGCACCGTGAGGATGACGATCCCCGCCTCTCGCCACCCCAAGAAAATCAGGAGGATGACGGCGACCACCGCGACTGCAATACTAAGATGCTCAAACAGCGTACTGACCGCATCGTTGGCACGAGCGCCGTAATCGCGGGTGATGGAAACATGCACCCCCTGGGGAATGGCCTCGGCCTCCAGACGTTCCAATTTGGCCTTGAGGGCATCGGCAACCACCACGGCATTGGTACCGGGGCGTTTGGCCAGGGTAATGGTAACCGCCGGCATGCTGGACCCTGCCGGTAGCCCCAAGCGATTGGCAGGGCCAGTATTATCGGTAACCAAGGTGTCGGTCTCCGCCGCCCCCTCTTCCACGGTTGCCACGTCGCGGAGAAAGATCGGCCGACCATTATGGCTACCGATGATCACATTCCCCACCCCCTCGGCCCCGCCCAGGGCAGCATCCACCCGTAGGGGGATATGGCGATTGTTGGCCACCAGATGACCAGCCGGCAAAATCAGATTGCTGCCTTGCAGAGCCTTGCGCAATTGGTCGAGACCCACGCCGCTGCTCGCCAACTTGCCGGGATCGATCCAAATATTCACTGCCCGGCGGGCTCCACCGATGATCTCGGCATTGGCAACGTCGGGTACATTTTGCAGCTGATCCATGACCCGCAGGGCAATGGAGCGTAATTGCACTTGGTTGTAGCGATCGGAGCTCAGCGTCACATCGAGAATGGGGACATCGTTGATGCCGATCGATTTGACCAGGGGTTGCATGGTGCCCGGCGGCATGCGGTCGATATTGCGGCTGAGCTGGTTGTAGACCTCGAGCAGACTCTTTTCTTCGTTGGCGCCCACCTGAAACTGCACCGTAACGATACCAACATCATTCTCGGCGTAGCCATAGGTATGATGCACCCCCGGTAGCGATGCCATGAGCGCCTCGAGGGGACGCACCACCAGATTATGCACCTCCTCGCTGTTGGAACCCGGACGCATCACGAAAATCTCCGCCGCCGGCACGACGATTTCTGGGTTATACAGCCGTGGCGTCACTAGTACTGCCATCGCGCCGAACAGGGCAATGGCGAGCATGATCAAGACGGTGATCTTGGAACGATAAAATCCGCTGGCCAGGCGCCCGGCCAGATTCATCTTCTGCTGCAGATCAGCCATGTGCAGCTCCAACCGAAACGATACGATCACCGTTGTTGACGGCATCGAGCTGCGTCACCACGATCCGCTCCCCCGGCGCCAGGCCAGAGAGGATGTCAACTTTTCCATCGGAAACATGTCCGGGACGGACCATGCGGTACTCTGCCACCCCTTGCTGGTTGACGACAAAGACCCCCGGGATGCCAGCGCGCTGCAAGAGCGCCTGGGCCGGAATGCGTAGAGTGGCGGTGGCGCCCGACTCTGGCACCTGCACCTGCACAAAGGACCCGGCTTGCAAACCGCTATTGGCCGGCAAGCTAAGTTTGACCAGATGGCTATGGGTCATGGGGTCGGAGACCGGCACCAAATCGCGCACGGTAGCGGTTATGGTCTTGCCGTCATTGTCGACCTGCAGCTCTTGACCTGGGCGCAGGCGGGCAAAGGCACGTTCGCCAACACTGCACTCCACCTCCAGTTGCTGCGGGTTGGCCAAGGTCAATACCGGATTGCCCGGGGCAACCAAAGCACCGTTTTGCAGCATTTTTTGCGTTATCACACCGCTGAATGGAGCCCGCACCCGCGCGTAGCGCAGTTGTGCGGCGGCGCTGCCGGTACCGGCCCGCGCCGCGGCAACTTGCGCCTTGGCCATTTCGTATTGGCTTTGTACCTGATCCCACTGCTTCTGCGGAATGGCTTGGGCATCGTACAACTTTTTGAAACGCTCGTAGTTGGATTGGGCATTATCAAAGTTGGCTTCGGCCTGGGCCAAACCAGCCTGCGCCTGAGCAACCTGACTATCGACTTCGGCGGGATCGACCTCAAAAAGCAACTGGCCTGCCTGCACCTGCTCACCCACATGGACCTGCAAGCCGCGCAAGTAACCGCTGAGACGCGAACCAAGCTGTACCTCCTGGCTCGCGGTAACGGTGCCAGGCACGGTCTCGTAACCTTGCGCCTGACCGGCGGCGAGAGTAATCACCTGGGCGGCAACCGTCTGCGCCGCTGCTGCGGCGTGGGGGGGCTTTTCCCCACAACCGGCAAGCCCCAGGGAAATAACGACACTCATGGCAAGAATTTGCTTCTTCACTGGCCTACTCCCGACGGTGCTCTGCTGAGCGTTTGCAAATCCATCTTTCCGAGGGCGAGCCAGAGGGCTCCCCGTTCGATTGCTTCTTGGTAACGCGCCTGCACCAACTCCGCCCGGGCATGGTCCAGGGCGGCTTGGCCCTGCAATAGCGCGGTCAGCGTCTCGACACCGTTTTGATAGCGCAGGCGCAGCAAGCGCTGCGCTTCTTCGCTTTGACGCACGGCAAGCTCCCGCGTCTTGACCCGTTGCGCTGCCAATTGCGCCGCCAAGACGGTCTTCTGCACTGTCAGCCGGGTTTGATCCTGTGCCTTTTGTAGATCTGCAAGGGCAGCCTGCACCTTGGCCTGGGCCGCATCCATTTCCCCGGAACGTGAAAAATCGAGCAGGTTCCATTGGATTTGGCCGCCCACGGTATAGGAGGGCGCGGCATTACCCAGACTCGTGCCGTTCCATTCCTGCTTGGCCATGGCGTTGACGTGCGGCAGATAGGCGGCACGCGCAACCCCGATCCCCGCGCGCGCGGCATGGACCTTTTCCTGCAGGGCACGGATCGCCGGATTTTGCGCCAGCGCCTCTTGCTCCAGGGCAGTCGCATCACCAGCGGGCAAAGGCGGCTCTACCGGTGCTTCCACCTGCAAAGGGGTGGAGATGGGCTTGCCGATGAGCAGCGCGAGATTGGCACGGGCATTGGCAACGGCATTTTTGGCCTCTTGCAAGGCCAACGCTGCCTCTTCTTGGTGCACCTCGGCCGAGAGTAAATCGCTCTTGACCACCACTCCCTGCGTCAGTAGCTGCCGTGTCGTCTGCACATAGGCATCCGCGGCATGCAGCGCCTTTTCGGCAACCTCTTGAGCGGCCTTGGTGGCAATCAGCCCATCGTAGGCCTGAAGGACGGTAAAGGTCAGCTTTTGCTGGGCATATTGGTCGCCGGCCTGGGCTGCCCGCAGCATGGCCTGGGCCTCTTCGATACCGCCACGCACCGCGCCGCCATTCCAAATGGGAATGGCGAGGGAAATCTCCGTACCAAGATTGTGATAGCCACCGGGATGATCGAGATTGTTAGGGGCCGTATATAGAGAGCTGGGATTGGTGGGATTGAATTGACCAGCACCAAAGTCGTTGAAGGTGGCGACCCGCTGCGACAACTTCATACCAAAGACCGTGAGCGCGTTGTTGGATTGCGCCCCGGAAAAACTCGCCGAGAGCTTGGGCAGCAAATGTCCTTGTGCGGCGCTGACCGCCCCCTTGGCCTCGGCGGCCTGGGCCTCGGCCAGCAGGGCTTCTGGGTTGCGGCGCTGGGCGTCGTGGACACACTGTGCAAAATCGATGGCATAGGCGCTCGGCGCCGCGCCAACGGCAAACCAGACGGCGGCAGCGATACCCCAAGAACTTCGGCGGTTCATGCGATGACGACTCCTCTTGAACTTTTGATCGGTGTCAAAAGAGCAGAGAGCGCCTCAGGGCGCTCAAGAGAATTAGTATATTATGATATTACGATACTGACAACGCGGATTAGTGGATGCTGCAGAACACCTCACTCATCATCGAGATCAGCCGTAGCGTGCGCGGATCCCCCACCCGGTAGTACACCTTGTTGGCGTCCTTGCGCGCCTTGAGAATGTCCTTCTCGCGCAGAATGGCAAGATGCTGAGAAATGTTGCTCTGGGTGGTCCCCACGGCAGCAACGATATCCTGCACACTCAATTCGTCGGAACCCAAAATGCAAAGCACCTTGAGCCGGAGAGGGTGAGCCATAGCCTTGAGCGATCGCGACGCCTGTTCGATGTATTCTTCGCGAGTTGGTAGATCTTCCATTCTTCGTCCTCTAATCGTCGTCACCACGGGGCCTGAGCAAATTCTCTACGAACCCAATGTGCATAAGTTCACAAACCTTTGGCACTTCTTTGGCGAGGGAGGAGTGCCATGCAGGTTCAACATGTCGGGTACCGGATCCGGGGGTTTTAC
>NZ_JAVRKK010000043.1:0-16209 GCF_031962545.1 Candidatus Igneacidithiobacillus taiwanensis | reverse complement strand
GACAAGACGTTCCTGATGCCGATCGAAGACGTATTCAGCATTTCTGGTCGCGGTACGGTGGTTACGGGTCGTATTGAGCGCGGGCTGGTGAAGGTTGGCGAAGAGGTAGAGATTGTTGGTATTCGGCCCACGAGCAAGACGACGGTGACCGGAGTGGAGATGTTCCGCAAGATTTTGGACCAGGGTCAGGCGGGCGACAACGTTGGCGTGCTGTTGCGTGGCACCAAGAAAGACGAGGTGGAGCGAGGTCAGGTGCTGGCGAAGCCGGGCACGATCAAGCCGCACACCAAGTTTGAAGCGGAGGTGTATGTGTTGTCGAAGGAAGAGGGCGGGCGTCACACGCCGTTTTTCAATGGCTACCGTCCGCAGTTTTACTTTCGCACCACGGACGTAACGGGAGCGGTAGAGCTGCCGGAGGGTGTCGAGATGGTGATGCCGGGCGACAACGTGCAGTTCAAGGTGAGCCTGATTGCTCCGATTGCGATGGAAGACGGTCTGCGTTTTGCCGTGCGCGAAGGTGGCCGTACCGTCGGTGCCGGCGTGGTGTCGAAGATCGTCGAGTAAGCGAGTGGAGACCGGCCCTTCGCGCCGGTCTTTGCAACGGCGGCCCGGGTTGGCCGCCCTATGTTTCTGCAGGGCAGTAGCTCAACTGGTAGAGCAGCGGTCTCCAAAACCGCAGGTTGGGGGTTCGAGCCCCTCCTGCCCTGCCATTTTTAGGAAGCGGCATACATGTCAGAAAAAGTAAAGCTCTATGTTGCGGCTTTTTTCGCCGCCTTGGGGGTGATTGCCTATTTTCTGGTGCCGCTCCGCTTTGGCGGGTTCATGCCGAGTATTGCGCTCATCATCGCTCTACTTTTGGCCTTGGCCCTGTTTGCCACGACGCTGAGCGCACGAGCGTTGCTGCTCTTTTTTCGTGAGTCGTATGTGGAAATACGCAAGGTGGTGTGGCCGACCCGTCCGGAATTACTGCGCAGTACGGCCGTGATTCTTGGTTTGATCATTGTGATTGCCTCATTTTTGTGGTTGGTTGATCTGGCCTTGCTGGCGGTCGTCCGTTTTGCCTTGGGAGGCGCCTAGTCATGGCTATGCGTTGGTATGTGGTACATGCGTTTTCCAGTTTCGAGAAGCGGGTACAAGCAGAGATTCGGGAGCGGGCGCGTCGCGAGGGTCTAGCGGATCAGTTTGGTGAGATTCTCGTCCCGGTAGAAGAGATCGTCGAGATGCGGAACGGTCAGCGCGCCACTACCCAGCGGATGTTCTATCCCGGCTACGTGTTGGTGCAAATGGAAATGAACGATCAGACTTGGCATCTGGTCAAGAGCACCCCTCGTGTGACCGGATTTGTCGGCGGGAGCGTCGGTAAACCGCATCCGCTTACCGATGCGGAAGCCAACGCGATCCTCGAGCGCATCAAGGAGGGAGTAGAGAAGCCACGCCCCAAGTTCACCTTCGAGGCAGGCGAGCAAGTGCGGGTCATCGAGGGGCCCTTCAAGGACTTCAACGGGGTTGTCGAAGAGGTCAATTTCGAGAAGAGCAAATTGCGGGTCTCGGTCACAATTTTTGGACGTTCCACCCCCGTGGAACTGGACTTTGGTCAGGTCGAAAAGATCTGAATTTGCAAATTGAGGGAGCCTACGGGCGCTAGTACCTCGAGGAGTCATCATGGCAAAGAAAATCACGGGCTATATTAAGCTCCAGGTAAAGGCCGCTCAGGCCAATCCAAGCCCTCCCATTGGCCCGGCTTTGGGTCAACGTGGCCTGAATATCATGGAGTTCTGTAAGGCTTTCAACGCGCAGACCCAGGGCATCGAGCCTGGCTTGCCCTTGCCAGTGGTCATTACCGTATACGCCGACAAGAGCTTTAGTTTTATCGTCAAAACCCCGCCGGCTCCGGTGCTACTGCTCAAGGCCGCGGGCATCAAATCTGGCAGTGGTCGTCCTAATACCAACAAGGTTGGCAAGGTTACCGAAGCCCAGGTGGAAGAGATTGCCAAGACTAAGTTGCCAGACTTGAATACCGAAGATCTGGAAGCGGCCAAGCGCAGCATACGTGGCACGGCCCGCAGCATGGGCTTGACGGTGGAGGGTTGAGATATGGCGCGGCATTCGAAACGTACATTGGCAGCGCGTGCCTTAGTGGATCGTAGCCAGCGCTACGCCCTGGAAGAAGCATTGCGGTTGGTAAAGCAGACGGCAACGGCGAAATTCCCAGAGTCGGTGGATGTCGCCATAGGACTCGGCATCGATCCGCGTAAGTCGGATCAGGTTGTGCGCGGTGCGGTGGTATTGCCCAAGGGTACTGGCAAGACCATGCGCGTGGCGGTCTTTGCCACGGGTGAAAAGGCTAATGAAGCCAGGGCGGCCGGCGCTGATCTGGTCGGCATGGAAGATCTTGCCGAACAGGTCAAGGCCGGTCAGATGGACTTCGATGTCGTCATCGCGACGCCGGACGCCATGCGCGTGGTCGGCGCCCTCGGCCCAGTGCTGGGGCCGCGCGGACTTATGCCAAACCCCAAGGTGGGTACGGTGACTGCCGATGTGCGCACTGCGGTGGAAAATGCCAAGGGTGGGCAGGTTCGCTACCGCGCCGATAAGGGTGGCATCGTACACAGCAGCATCGGCAAGGCCACTTTTTCAGTGGAAGATCTGCAGGTGAACTTCCTTGCGCTACTCGACAGCGTGAAAAAAGCGAAGCCAGCCACCAGCAAGGGGGTTTACATCCGGAAGATCAGCATCAACCCGACCATGGGCCCCGGCATTGCCGTTGACCCGGCGGGTATCTAAGCAATTCCGCCGCGAGGCGGGGTGTGTCGGCGCAAGCCGGCGTTCAAAGACCGCAGGGGGCCTGGGCCTCAAAACTTTACCCTGCGTAGGCGACGGCGCGCCAGAAAATTCTGGCCGCCTCTGTCCAACTGGAGGTAGCAAACCGTGAGTCTCAAACTCGCTGAAAAAGAACAGGTGGTTGCTGCCCTGCGAGCAAAATTGGTGTCGGCACAAGCCATGGCAGTTGCAGAGTACCGGGGATTGAGCGTTGCTCAGTTGACGGCTCTGCGCGTCATCGCTCGTAAGCAGTCGGTGCACGTGCAGGTAGTCAAAAATACCCTGCTCAAGCGCGCTCTGGCGGATACCGATTTTGCGGTGATGGCACCGTTACTGACTGGTCCGCTGCTCTTCGCAGCTAGTGAGGATCCAGTAGCCGTGGCCAAGGTTCTAACCGACTTTGCCAAGGGTAACGAGAAGTTCGTCATCACCGGTGGTGCCCTGGGAGCCAAGCTGATGGACGCCGCGGCGCTCCAACAGCTCAGCAAGATGCCCTCGCGAGAGGAGTTGCTGGCCAAACTCATGGGAACCATGCAGGCGCCTCTTTCCACTTTCGTGCGCACCCTCAACGAGGTACCCGGACGTTTCGTCCGCACTCTCGCCGCCGTGCGCGATCAGGCAGCATAATTCAACCTTATTGGGAGTATACCTATCATGGCTTTATCAAAAGCAGAAATCCTGGATGCCATCGCTGGCATGACTGTCTTGGAGCTCTCTGAGCTCATCAAGGATATGGAAGAAAAGTTTGGTGTCTCTGCGGCCGCGGTCGCCGTGGCGGCGCCCGCTGGTGGTGGTGGCGGTGGCGGTGAAGCTGCTGCAGCAGCGGAGGAGCAGACCGAGTTCGACGTCATCCTCACCAATGCCGGTGCCAACAAGGTCAACACCATCAAAGTGGTGCGCGCGATCACCGGCCTTGGTCTGAAGGAAGCCAAGGATCTTGTCGACGGCGCTCCAAAGCCGGTCAAGGAAGGTATCGCCAAGGCCGAAGCGGAGAGCATCAAGGCGCAGTTGGTGGAAGCTGGTGCCGAGGCTGAGATCAAGTAAGATCTCGCCTCTTTGCACAATGCGGCTGGCGGCCCTTGGCCGTCAGCCCCTCATTATTGGCGGCATGCCGTCGTTTTGGTTCGTATTCTAGCGATCGTCGCGCGGAGCACACATGGCCTACTCTTTTACGGAAAAGAAACGGATTCGTAAAGACTTTGGTAACAGCCAAAGCATCCTTCCGGTGCCTTACCTGTTGGCAACGCAGATGGATTCCTATCGCGAGTTCCTGCAGGCGGATACGCCAGCGGCGGCGCGCAGCGATACGGGCCTCGAGGCGGTATTCCGCTCGCTTTTTCCGATGGAAAGCTATTCCGGCAACGCCCGCCTAGACTATGTCAGCTATCGGCTTGAGCGTCCTGTTTTTGACGTGACCGAATGCCATCAGCGTGGTGCGACCTACTGCGCTGGCCTGCGGGTGCGTTTGCGTCTGGCGCTCTATGAAAAGGACGACAGCACCGGCGCAAAGCGTATCAAGGATGTGAAGGAACAGGACGTCTACATGGGCGAATTACCCCTAATGACGGACCATGGCTCTTTCATCATCAACGGTACCGAGCGAGTCATCGTTTCCCAGCTGCATCGCTCCCCTGGTGTGTTTTTTGCCCATGATGGTGGCAAAACGCATTCGTCGGGCAAGCTTCTCTTCAATGCGCGCATCATTCCCTATCGCGGTTCTTGGCTCGACTTTGAATTCGATCCCAAGGATCACCTCTATGCGCGTATCGACCGGCGCCGTAAGCTGCCGGCGACGACATTGCTGCGCGCCTTGGGCTACAGCACCGAAGATATCCTCGGGATGTTTTTCGACACCGAGCAGTTCCGTATCGAGGAGACGCAGTTTTTTTATCAACTTCACCCCAATCGGGTGCAGGGCGATATTGCGGTTTTCGATATCCTCCACCCGCAAACTGGCGAGGTCATCGTTGCCAAGGGTCGGCGAATTACCGCTCGCCACGTGCGGCAACTCCTGGAGATTGGTGACCGGATCGAGGTCGAGGTTCCCGAAGCCTTTCTTTTGGGTAAGGTTTTGGCGCGCGATCTTGTCGATGCCGCAACCGGAGAGGTGGTTCTACAGGCGAATGACCTGATCGATGACGAGGCGGTCAAGAAGTTGCGCCAATTGGCCCCGATAAGTATCGAAACCCTGTTCATCAATGAAGTAGATCGCGGACCCTATATCTCCGAGACCCTGCGGATCGAAACCGCGCGCGATCCCCACGAGGCGCAGATCGAGATCTACCGCCTCATGCGCCCAGGTGAGCCGCCATCCAAGGATTCGGCGCAGACACTTTTCCAAGGCCTCTTCTTTGCTGCCGATCGGTATGATTTGTCGCAGGTGGGGCGGATGAAGTTCAACCGTCGTGTCGGACGCGAGGAAATCACCGGTCCAGGCGTGCTCAGTAATGAAGATATCATTGCGGTCATGAAGGTCTTGGTCGACCTACGCAATGGTATCGGCGAGATCGATGACATCGATCATCTCGGTAACCGGCGTGTGCGCTCGGTAGGGGAACTGATGGAAAATCAGTTCCGTCTTGGGTTGGTGCGCGTCGAACGCGCGGTGAAAGATCGCTTGGCCTTGGCCGAGAGCGAAGGTCTGACGCCCCAGGATCTGATCAATGCCAAACCGATCGCAGCGGTGGTCAACGAGTTTTTTGGTTCCAGTCAGCTTTCGCAGTTCATGGACCAGACCAATCCCCTGTCTGAAGTTACCCACAAGCGCCGAGTTTCGGCGCTGGGCCCCGGCGGGCTTACTCGCGAGCGGGCTGGCTTCGAGGTGCGTGACGTGCATCCCACGCACTACGGGCGCATCTGCCCCATCGAGACCCCGGAAGGACCAAATATCGGTCTGATCAACAGTCTTGCCTGTTATGCGCGAACCAATGCCTACGGCTTTTTGGAGACGCCGTATCGCAAGGTGGTAGAGGGTCGCGCCACGGATGAGGTCATCTATCTCTCCGCCATTGATGAGGGGCAGTACGTCATCGCCCAGGCCAACTCCCGCCTGGGACCGGATAATCAGCTCCTCGACGAATTGGTGTCCTGTCGTCATCACAGCGAAACCATGCTGGCGACCCCCGATCAGGTACAGTTGATGGATATCTCTCCGCGCCAGATCGTATCGGTGGCGGCGAGTCTGATTCCTTTCCTCGAGCACGACGACGCCAATCGCGCCCTCATGGGTTCCAACATGCAGCGGCAAGCGGTGCCTACGGTGCGTTCCGATGCCCCCCTGGTCGGTACCGGCATGGAGCGAGTGGTGGCCATCGACTCCGGCGCGGCCATCACCGCGCGCCGCGGTGGTGTGGTCGACAGCGTCGATGGTGCGCGTATTGTGGTGCGGGTAAATGATGACGAGACCCAGCCAGGGGAGCCGGGGGTGGATATCTACAACCTGGTGAAGTACTCCCGATCCAACCAGAATACCACCCTCAACCAAAAGCCGATCGTGGCGGTTGGCGATGTCGTCGCCCGGGGCGATGTTTTGGCCGATGGCCCGAGTACCGAACTGGGGGAATTGGCGCTGGGACAGAATGTGCTGGTCGCTTTCATGCCCTGGAATGGATACAACTTTGAAGATTCCATTCTCATCTCCGAGCGAGTGGTGGCGGAGGATCGTTATACCACCATTCATATCGAGGAGTTCTCGGTCTACGCCCGCGATACCAAGCTTGGACCGGAAGAAATCACTCGCGATATCCCCAACGTCTCGGAGAGCGCGTTGCGCCATCTCGATGAATCGGGAATTGTGGTGATCGGGGCGGAGCTCGCTCCCGGCGATATCCTCGTCGGTAAGGTTACCCCCAAGGGAGAGACCCAGCTCACCCCCGAGGAAAAGCTCCTACGCGCAATCTTCGGCGAAAAGGCCTCGGACGTGAAGGATAACTCGTTGCGCATGCCAGCGGGGATGTACGGCACGGTCATCGACGTGCAGGTCTTTACCCGCGACGGTATCGACAAAGATGCACGCGCCAAGGCAATCGAGGAAGAGCAGCTGAAGAAGATCCGCAAGGACGTGCAGGATGAGTACCGCATTTTCGAGGCGGATACCTATCAGCGTATCGAGCGACTCTTGCTGGGCAAGGTTGCGGAGGGTGGCCCGGCGGGACTCGCCTCCGGCGCGAAAATCACCAAGACCTACCTGAAGGATCTGCCGCGGGATCGCTGGTTCGATATCCGGCTACGTAGCGAAGAGAGCAATGCGGCGCTGGAGCAGATTCGTGCCCAGCTCGAGCAGCAGCGCGAACGTCTCGACGCGGTACTCGAAGAGAAGCGCCGTAAGCTTACCCAGGGCGACGATCTCAGCCCCGGCGTACTGAAGATGGTAAAAGTGCATGTTGCCGTCAAGCGGCAGCTGCAGCCCGGTGACAAGATGGCCGGTCGTCACGGCAACAAGGGTGTCGTCTCCAAGATCGTCCCGGTCGAGGATATGCCCTATCTTGCGGATGGCACCTCCGTCGATATCGTCCTCAATCCCCTTGGTGTGCCCTCCCGTATGAACGTCGGCCAGATTCTCGAGACCCATCTCGGTTGGGCAGCCAAGGGCTTGGGGCTGCGCATCGGCGAGATGCTCGACCAGCAACGCTCCGTGGCAGAGATACGAGCCTTTTTGAAGGAGATCTACAACCGTTCCGGGAAACGGGAAGACATCGATAGCCTGAGCGACGATGAGGTGGTCGTTTTGGCGACGAATTTGCGCAAAGGCGTGCCCGTGGCAACCCCGGTTTTCGATGGGGCTTCGGAGGATGATATCCGCGATATGTTGGAGCTCGCTGGGCTGCCACGCAGTGGCCAGGTCACCCTGTACGATGGACGCAGCGGCGAGGCGTTTGATCGACCGGTCACCGTAGGCTACTTGTATATGCTCAAGCTGCACCATTTGGTCGACGATAAGATGCACGCTCGCTCCACCGGGCCCTACAGCTTGGTTACCCAGCAGCCCCTCGGTGGTAAGGCGCAGTTCGGCGGACAGCGCTTCGGCGAAATGGAGGTCTGGGCTTTGGAGGCATATGGTGCGGCCTACACCCTCCAGGAGATGCTCACGGTCAAGTCCGACGATGTCGCCGGACGCAGCAAGATGTACGAATCCATCGTCAAGGGAGATTTCCGTATGGATGCGGGAATGCCGGAGTCCTTCAACGTATTGCTGAAAGAACTACGTTCTCTGGCCATCGACATCGAACTCGAGCAATTGGTCTAAGGTATCCGCAGGTATCGGATAAGGAAGAGTCACTTGAACAACCTTCTCAAGCTATTCAAGCAGAATGATCGGCAGGAAGAGTTCGATGCCATTCGCATCGGCATCGCCTCGCCAGACAAAATCCGTTCCTGGTCTTATGGCGAGGTCAAAAAACCAGAAACCATCAACTACCGAACCTTCAAGCCGGAGCGCGAAGGCCTCTTCTGTGCCAAGATTTTTGGTCCGATCAAGGATTACGAATGCCTCTGCGGTAAGTACAAGCGCCTCAAACATCGCGGCGTCGTCTGCGAAAAGTGCGGTGTCGAGGTTACCCAGGCGCGGGTCCGTCGGGAACGTATGGGTCACATCGAGCTGGCTAGCCCGGTAGCCCATATCTGGTTCCTCAAGTCGCTGCCGAGTCGCATGGGTATGATCCTCGACATGCCTTTGCGCGACATCGAGAAGGTGCTCTATTTTGAGGCCTATGTCGTGGTCGATGTTGACCTGGGAATCACCGATCTGCAGCGTGGTCAGATCCTCAGTGAAGACCAGTATCTCGACGCCCTCGAAGCCTATGGTGATCAATTCCGCGCCATGATGGGCGCCGAGGGCATCCGCGAGTTGCTCAAGGGCATTCCCCTAGAAAGTGAAATCGAGCAGATTCGTGAGGAGTTGCTGTCCAGTAACTCCGATACCAAGACCAAGAAGCTCGCCAAGCGTCTCAAGATTCTCGAGTCTTTCGTCAGCTCCGGCAACCGTCCGGAATGGATGATTCTCGAGGTGTTGCCGGTGTTGCCGCCGGACCTGCGGCCTTTGGTTCCCCTCGATGGCGGTCGTTTTGCCACCTCGGATCTCAACGATCTCTATCGTCGGGTGATCAACCGCAACAATCGTCTCAAGCGACTTCTCGAGTTGAAGGCGCCGGATATCATCGTCCGTAACGAAAAGCGCATGTTGCAGGAGGCGGTCGACGCACTACTCGACAGTGGTCGGCGTGGACGCGCCATTGCTGGCCCCAACAAGCGTCCCCTCAAATCCTTGGCCGACATGATCAAGGGTAAGCAGGGTCGCTTCCGCCAGAATCTCCTCGGCAAGCGCGTCGACTACTCCGGCCGTTCCGTTATCGTGGTCGGGCCGGAGTTGCGGCTGCACCAGTGTGGCCTGCCGAAAAAAATGGCGCTGGAGTTGTTCAAGCCCTTCATTTTCAACAAGCTCGAAGAGCGCGGCCTGGCGACGACCATCAAAGCCGCCAAACGTCTCGTCGAGGCGGAGAAGCCGGAAGTCTGGGACATCCTCGAAGAGGTCATCCGCGAACATCCGGTGATGCTCAACCGTGCCCCGACCTTGCACCGTCTCGGTATCCAGGCCTTTGAGCCGGTACTCATCGAGGGTAAGGCGATCCAGCTCCACCCCTTGGTTTGCGCGGCCTACAACGCCGACTTCGACGGCGACCAGATGGCGGTACACGTGCCACTCTCTCTCGAGGCACAGCTCGAGGCCCGCACCCTGATGATGTCGACCAACAACATCCTCAGCCCGGCCAATGGCGAACCGATCATCGTTCCCTCCCAGGATATCGTGCTCGGCTTGTACTACATGACCCAGGAGCGCTTGGACGCCAAGGGTCAAGGTATGCGCTTTGCCGACAGTGCCGAGGTGCGCCGCGCATATGAGAATGGCGAAGTTGGTCTGCATGCCCGGGTGACACTGCGTTTCCGTGGCGAGCGGATAGAAACTACCGTGGGTCGAGCCCTGCTCAGTGATATCCTGCCCGCGGGCTTGCCCTTCTCTGTTATCGATCGCGTCTTGAAAAAGAAGGCGATCGCCGAGCTGATCAATACCTGTTATCGCACTCTCGGTGTCAAAGACACGGTCATCTTCGCCGATCAGCTGATGTACACCGGGTACCGCATGGCGACCCGTGCGGGTATATCCTTTGGTGCTGGTGACATGGTCACTCCCCCAGAGAAAGATGCCATCCTGGCGCGTTCTGAAGAGGAGGTGAAAACCATCCAGGATCAGTATACCTCCGGTCTGGTAACCGAGGGTGAACGCTACAACAAAGTAGTTGACATCTGGTCGCGGGCGACGGAAGAAGTTGCCAAGGCGATGATGGACCGCGTCAGCAAAGAGAAAGTCACCCTCCCGGATGGCAAAGAGGCCGAACAGGTTTCCTTCAACTCCATCTACATGATGGCCGATTCGGGAGCCCGTGGTTCGGCCGCCCAGTTGCGCCAGCTTGCGGGTATGCGTGGTTTGATGGCCAAGCCCGATGGCTCGATCATCGAGACCCCGATCACCGCGAATTTTCGCGAAGGTCTCAATGTGTTGCAGTACTTCATTTCCACCCATGGCGCGCGTAAAGGTCTTGCCGACACGGCACTGAAGACGGCGAACTCGGGCTACTTGACGCGGCGTTTGGTCGATGTGACCCAAGATCTGGTGGTGGTGGAACACGACTGCGGCACCGAAGATGGTTTGCCGATGATGGCACTGGTGGATGGTGGCGAAGTGGTCGAGCCCCTGCGCGAGCGGGTACTGGGGCGCGTGACTGCCGAGGATGTCTTACACCCCAATACCGGCGAAGTCGCCATTCCACGCAATACCCTGCTAACCGAGTCCGTACTCGGTCAGCTCGACGAGCTTGGCGTGGATGTCCTCAAGGTGCGCTCGCCGCTTACCTGTCGCTCTCGTCACGGCGTGTGCGCGCTTTGTTACGGACGTGATCTCGCCCGTGGTCATCTGGTCAATATTGGCGAGGCAGTAGGCGTAATCGCTGCCCAGTCCATCGGTGAGCCTGGTACCCAGCTCACCATGCGCACTTTCCACATCGGAGGTGCCGCCAGCCGTGCCGCGGCGCAGAGCAGTATCGACATCAAGCAGGGCGGCATCATCCGTTTCCACAGCAGTCTGCGTTCCGTTGAGCACCCCAGCGGTCGCCACATCGTGGTAGGTCGAAATGGTGAAATTGCGGTGACCGACGAACAAGGGCGGGAAAAGGAACGTTACAAGGTACCCTATGGTGCCACGATCCTCGTCAAGGACGGTGAAGCGGTCAATCCCGGGAAGCGCATCGCCGAATGGGACCCGCATACCCGTCCTATCGTCAGCGAGATTGCCGGAGTCGTTTCTCTCCAAGATGCCATCGAAGGTCAGAGTGTCATCTCCCAGAGTGACGAAATCACCGGCTTGAGCACCCAGGCGGTCATCGATCCCAAGCAACGGCCGGCGAGCGGCCGTGATTTGCGCCCGGTAGTCCTTCTGCAGGATGCCAAGGGCAAGGATCTGAAACTGCCCGGAACGGACTTGCCAGCCCGCTATTATTTGCCGCCCCGCGCCATTATCGCAGTGCAAGATGGTAGCCAGGTGCAGCCCGGCGACACGCTCGCGCGCCTGCCGGTGGGAACGAGTAAGACCCGCGATATTACCGGTGGTTTGCCGCGGGTAGCGGAGCTTTTCGAGGCGCGGCGACCGAAGGATTACGCCATCATTGCCGAGCACCATGGCATTGTCGGCTTCGGCAAAGATACCAAGGGTAAACAGCGACTCCTCATCACCGATGAAAATGGCGAGACGCATGAATATCTCATCCCGAAAGGGCGTCACGTCACCGTTTATGAGGGGGAGCGAGTCAGCCCAGGCGAGCCTTTGGTCGAAGGCCAGCCGGTGCCGCACGACATCCTTCGCGTCCTTGGCGTCCAGGCCCTGGCCAATTACATCGTCGATGAAGTGCAGGATGTGTACCGTTTGCAGGGTGTGCGCATCAACGATAAGCACATCGAAGTGATCCTACGGCAGATGCTGCGCAAGGTCGAAGTCACTCATATCGGCGACAGCAGCTTCATCACTGGCGACCAGGTTGATCGTGCCCGCGTCGACGAGGAAAATCTCGCCCTGGAAGCGGCTGGCAAGGAGCCCGCGCGCTATACCCCGATGTTGTTGGGTATCACCAAAGCGAGTCTTTCTACCGAGTCCTTCATCTCGGCGGCCAGTTTCCAAGAGACGACACGGGTGCTTACCGAGGCGGCCGTATCAGGTCGGGTCGACGACCTACGCGGGCTCAAGGAAAACGTCATCGTTGGGCGTCTGATTCCAGCCGGAACCGGTCTCGCCTACCACGAACATCGGCGGCGGCGTAACCGCGGCGAATTCCTCGAGGATGACGGTGCCATGACCCAGGTGGAGGCTGCCGGGGCAGAATGATAGAGGCAACGCATTCCCCTGATCTTTCTTGACAGTTCGGGCGTGCATCCATAAAATGCGCGCTCTTATCGGCGGCAGATGGCATGCCGCCCTTCGTTTTTGGAGAAGTTATGCCCACTTTGAACCAGTTGGTCCGTAAGCCGCGCAAGGCGCCGATTGCCAAGAGCAAGGTCCCGGCCCTCGAGGCGAATCCGCAAAAGCGGGGCGTATGTACCCGCGTATATACCACGACACCCAAAAAGCCGAACTCGGCTTTGCGAAAGGTCGCTCGCGTTCGATTGACCAATGGTTTTGAAGTGAGCAGTTATATTCCGGGCGAGGGGCACAACCTGCAAGAGCACTCGGTGGTACTGATTCGTGGGGGTCGCGTGAAAGATCTTCCGGGTGTTCGTTATCACATCGTTCGTGGCACGCTAGATACCGCTGGTGTAAAGAATCGCAAGCAACGGCGTTCCAAGTACGGCGCCAAACGACCCAAGTAAGGGTTGTTGATTCTCCAAGGAGTAAGAGATGCCAAGACGTAGAGAAGTGCCCAAACGGATTGTTCTGCCGGATCCGAAGTACAAGGAAGAAGTGCTGGCCAAGTTCGCCAACGTGTTGATGCGCGATGGGAAAAAGAGTGTTGCCGAAAAGATCGTTTACGGCGCCCTCGACATTGTTGCTGAAAAGAGCAAGGCCGATCCGATGGAAATCTTCCGCAAAGCGCTCGATAACGTGCGTCCGGTGGTAGAGGTGAAGAGCCGTCGTGTCGGTGGTGCCACCTACCAGGTGCCGGTGGAAATCCGCGCCGATCGGCGTATGGCCCTCGCCATGCGTTGGTTGCGAGACTCGGCGCGCAAGCGCAACGAAAAGTCCATGGGCAACCGCTTGGCCGCGGAGATTCTCGAGGCGGCCGAAAACCGCGGCAACGCGGTACGTAAGCGGGAGGAAACCCACCGCATGGCCGAGGCCAATAAGGCCTTTTCGCACTTCCGCTGGTAATCTCTACCGACCTCTCAACGTAAGGACTCACCCGTGGCGCGCACAACACCCATCGAACGTTATCGCAACATTGGCATCATGGCGCACATCGATGCCGGCAAGACCACCACTACCGAGCGCATCCTGTTTTACACCGGGGTCTCGCACAAGATCGGTGAGGTGCACGAAGGCACGGCGATCATGGACTGGATGGCGCAGGAGCAGGAGCGTGGTATCACGATCACCTCTGCGGCGACCACCTGCTTCTGGAAGGGGATGGATGGCAAACGTCCCGAACATCGCATCAACATCATCGACACGCCCGGCCACGTCGACTTCACCATTGAAGTCGAGCGCTCCTTGCGGGTTCTTGACGGCGCTGTTGCGGTCTTCTGTGCTGTCGGCGGGGTACAGCCGCAATCTGAGACGGTCTGGCGCCAAGCCAACAAGTACGGCGTGCCGCGTATGGCCTTCGTTAACAAGATGGATCGCCAAGGTGCCAATTTTCAGCGCGTGGTGGAGCAAATTCGTGGCAAGCTCAAGGGCAATGCGGTTGCGATCCAGCTGCCCATTGGCGAGGAAGAGCGCTTTCGCGGCGTAATCGACCTCATGAAGATGAAAGCCATCAACTGGGACGATGCGACCCAGGGCACCACCTTCGTGGAGGAAGAAATCCCCGCCGACTTGCAGGAAGCTGCCAAGGCTGCGCACGCGACCATGGTCGAGGCGATTTGCGACACCGATGAAGAGTTGATGATGAAGTACCTCGAGGGCGAAGAGATTGCGGTCGAGGAGCTCAAGCTCGCCCTGCGTCGAGCCACCATCGCCAATCAACTGGTTCCGGTGCTCTGTGGTAGCGCTTTCAAGAACAAAGGTGTACAGGCCATGCTCGATGCGGTGCTCGATTATCTCCCGGCACCTGTCGATATCCCGGCAGTCAAGGGTACGGATCCGAACACCGGAGCGGAGCTTTCGCGGTTAGCTGACGATACCCAGCCCTTTTCCGCGCTTGCTTTCAAGATCATGACCGATCCTTTCGTTGGTCAGCTTACCTTTTTTCGGGTCTATTCTGGGGTTCTCAACTCCGGCTCTACGGTCTATAACCCTGGGCGTGGGCAGCGCGAGCGCATCGGCCGTATTCTGCAGATGCATGCCAACGAGAGGCAGGAAATCAAAGAAGTTCTTGCAGGGGATATCGCTGCGGCGGTGGGCCTAAAAACTGCCTTCACCGGCGATACGCTCTGCGACATGGATAAGCCCATCATCCTCGAGCAGATGGAGTTTCCCGAGCCGGTCATCCACGTTGCCGTGGAACCCAAAACCAAGAGTGACCAGGAAAAAATGGGTATCGCTCTGGGCAAGTTGGCACAGGAAGACCCATCCTTCCGGGTGCGTACCGATCAGGAATCTGGACAGACCATCATTTCGGGTATGGGCGAGCTGCACCTCGAGATCATCGTCGACCGCATGAAGCGGGAGTTTGGTGTCGAGGCGTCCGTTGGCGCTCCGCAGGTTGCCTACCGCGAGACCATTCGTAAGAGTGTTGAGGCCGAAGGAAAGTTTGTCCGCCAGTCGGGTGGTCGCGGTCAGTATGGTCACGTTTGGCTGCGTCTCGAGCCGCTGGAGCCAGGCTCTGGTTTCGTTTTCGAGAATGCGGTGGTTGGCGGCGTGGTCCCCAAGGAGTATATCGGTCCTACCGAAAAGGGAGTGCAAGAGGCCATGGAAAGTGGTATAGTCGCCGGCTTCCCAGTGGTGGATGTCAAAGTCACCATTTTCGATGGATCCTACCACGACGTGGACTCATCCGAGGCCGCGTTCAAGATCGCGGGCTCCATGGGTTTCAAGGCCGGTGCAGCCAAGGCCGATCCGGTGTTGTTGGAGCCGATCTTCGCGGTCGAGGTGGTTACTCCCGAAGAGTACATGGGAGACATCATTGGCGACATCAATAGCCGCCGTGGCGTCATGCAAGGCATGGACGACGAGGCGGGTGCGAAAATCATCAAGGCCGAGGTCCCCTTGGCGGAGATGTTCGGCTACGCCACGACGGTACGTTCGCTCTCCCAAGGGCGAGCGACCTACAGTATGCAGTTTGAGAAGTACATGGAAGTGCCGGGCCATGTCGCCGAGGCAATCATCAAGAAAAGTCAGCGCTGAGTCGTAACGGGAGAAGTGTTTCATGTCCAAGGGAAAGTTTGAGCGGACGAAGCCGCACGTTAACGTGGGAACGATTGGTCACGTGGATCATGGCAAGACGACGCTCACGGCGGCGCTGACGAAGGTATTGTCGGCGAAGTATGGTGGCGAGGCGCGTGCGTATGATCAGATCGACAATGCGCCGGAAGAGCGTGCGCGCGGGATCACGATTGCGACTTCCCACGTTGAGTATGAGACGGCGAATCGGCATTACGCCCATGTTGACTGTCCGGGGCATGCGGACTACGTGAAGAACATGATTACCGGAGCGGCGCAGATGGATGGCGCGATTTTGGTATGTTCGGCGGCTGATGGTCCGATGCCGCAGACGCGGGAGCACATTTTGCTGGCGCGACAGGTAGGTGTTCCCTACATTGTGGTGTTTTTGAACAAGGCCGACATGGTAGACGACGCCGAGTTGCTCGAGTTGGTTGAGATGGAGGTGCGGGAGTTGCTTTCCAAGTACGAATTTCCGGGCGACGACATTCCGGTGGTGATTGGATCGGCGCTCAAGGCCTTGGAAGGGGACCAGAGCGAGATTGGCGAGCCGGCGATTTTGAAGTTGGCCGAAGCGATGGACAGCTACATTCCGATGCCGGAGCGTCCGGTGGACAAGACGTTCCTGATGCCGATCGAAGACGTATTCAGCATTTCTGGTCGCGGTACGGTGGTTACGGGTCGTATTGAGCGCGGGCTGGTGAAGGTTGGTGAAGAGGTAGAGATTGTTGGTATTCGGCCCACGAGCAAGACGACGGTGACCGGAGTGGAGATGTTCCGCAAGATTTTGGACCAGGGTCAGGCGGGCGACA
>NZ_JAVRKK010000042.1:0-16727 GCF_031962545.1 Candidatus Igneacidithiobacillus taiwanensis | reverse complement strand
GCGATGGCCGGCCATGATCCCCTCGATTCCACCAGTCACCCCCAGGGCGGCGGTCGATTCAGTGCCGCCTTGGGGCGCAGCTTGCAAGGCTTGCGCGTGGGCGTGCCGGCGGAGTTTTTTGGTGCGGGCCTCGATCCCGAGGTGGCGCAGACCGTCGAAACGGCGATTCAGTGGTTTGCCGCGCAGGGGGCCGAGATCCACCCCGTGCATCTGCCCCATAATGCCCATGCGGTGAGTACCTACTACGTGTTGGCTCCGGCCGAAGCCTCAAGCAACCTCTCCCGCTTCGATGGGGTACGCTACACCCACCGCAGCGCGGCCGCGAAGGATCTGCAGGAGCTTTATCTGCAGTCGCGCTATGAGGGTTTTGGTGCCGAGGTGCGCCGTCGCATTTTGGTAGGGACCTATGTGCTCTCGGCGGGCTACTACGATGCCTACTACCGCAAGGCGCAGCAGGTGCGGGCCTTGATCCGCGAGGATTTTCGCCGCGCCTTTGCGGAGGTGGATGTGATCATGGGGCCGACCACGCCCACGCCAGCTTTTGCCCTGGGGGCGAAGAGTGCCGACCCGGTGTCTATGTATCTAGCCGATATCTATACCATAGCCGTCAATTTGGCGGGCATTCCGGCCCTCAGCCTGCCCTGTGGTTTCAGTAAGGAAGGCCTACCCATTGGTTTGCAAATCATGGGCGACTATTTTGCCGATGAGTTGTTGTTAGGGGTGGCTGCAGCCTACCAGAGAGATACCGATTGGCATCGGCGTGCGCCGGCTTGGGAGGAACAATGAGTATGGCTTGGGAGGTAGTCATCGGGCTCGAGGTGCATGTGCAGCTCAACACCCGCAGCAAGATTTTTTGCGCTTGCTCCACCGCCTTTGGGGCCGAACCCAATGCCCATACCTGTCCGGTTTGTTTGGCCATGCCCGGTTCCTTGCCGGTTCTCAATGCGGCGGCGGTCGATAAGGCCATTGCCTTTGGCTTGGCCATTGGTGCAGAGATCAATCATCGGAGCATTTTCGCCCGCAAGAATTACTTCTATCCTGACCTTCCCAAGGGGTATCAGATCAGTCAGTACGAAATTCCCATTGTTGGGCGCGGGTATTTGGATGTGCTCCTGCCCAATGGCGAGGAAAAGCGGGTAGGAATTACTCGCGCCCATCTCGAGGAGGATGCCGGAAAATCTCTCCACGACGCCTATCCCGGCGAGTCGGGCATCGATCTCAATCGGGCCGGTACGCCCTTGCTGGAGATCGTGTCGGAGCCCGACATGCGTTCTGCGGCTGAGGCAGTTGCTTACCTGAAAAAGCTGCATGCCTTGGTGCGTTATCTCGATATCTCGGATGGCAACATGCAGGAAGGGTCTTTCCGATGCGATGCCAATGTTTCTTTGCGTCGACCGGGAGCGCCCTTCGGTACGCGGGCGGAGGTGAAGAATCTGAATTCCTTCCGTTTTTTGGAAAAAGCGATCAGCTACGAGATGCTTCGCCAGCAGGATATTCTCGAAAGTGGCGGCAAAGTCGTTCAGGAGACAAGGCTCTTTGACGCCAACTCGGGCGAGACCCGCTCCATGCGTAGCAAGGAAGAGGCGAATGACTATCGCTATTTCCCTGACCCCGATCTGCTCCCCCTGCAGCTCGATGCGGAACGGATAGAGCAGGTGCGCAAGTCACTGCCCGAGTTGCCGGATGCGCGCAAGGCGCGCTTCATGGCGCAGTATGGCTTGCCGGCCTACGATGCCGCCGTACTCACCGCCCAGCGCGAACTCGCGGATTACTACGAGGCGGTGGCGACGGGGCAGGATGCCAAGCTGGCAGCAAATTGGATCATGGGTGATCTCTTGGGTGCCTTGAACAAAGCGGGACTGGAAATCGAGACCTGCCCAGTGCCGGCGCGGGAGCTACAAATCCTGCTCGCGCGCATTGCCGACCAAACGGTCTCTGGCAAGATTGCCAAGGAAATCTTCGAAATCCTTTTTCATGAGGGAGGCAGTGTCGATGCCATCATCGATGCCCGAGGCTTGCGGCAAATTACGGATAACACCGCTATTGCTGCAATGATTGATGAAATCATTGCCAAAAATCCGCAGCAAGCGGCGGAGTATCGTAGCGGTAAAGAAAAGCTCTTCGGCTTTTTTATTGGGCAGGTAATGAAGGTGAGCCAAGGCAAAGCCAACCCTGATCTAGTCAACGCGCTATTGCGGGAAAAATTACAGGCGCCAGCAACGGAATAAAAAACGCCCGATCCATCGGATCGGGCGTTACGCAAACTCTGCGCTTACGAAGCCGGTACGGTGGCCGGTACTTCCTTGACGAGTTTCAGGAATTCGGCGAAGGGAGCCATGTTTTCCATGGCTTCCATTTTTGGTCCCTTGAAGTTTAGACGGCCAACCATCATCGCCATCATGGGTGAGCCCATGTGGTGCCAGTCATGGGTCGTGGCCCACATCTTGTAGTCGTAATCATAGTTCAACTTGCTTACCTTGGCGGCGCCGCCGTAGACGCATTCGGCCTTACCATCCTTGGCCGCAATTTCCAACTGCACCGGTGGCGTCGATTTCATGCTGGAGTCGGAAATCTCCATGACCTTGTAACCCTTGCCGCCGTTATTCTTCACCCAGGAGCCCGCTAACTTGGTGGTAAGGGTGCTGTTTTGATTCCAGGCGTTGCACAACTCCTGCGCCCACTCCGGAGACATGAATTCTGGCGCCGCTGCAAAAGCAAGCGCAGGCGCTGCCAGTACCGAACCCACCAGTGTTGCCATTACCATTTTTTTCATCATCGATCTTCTCCTCATCCCGTACGTTTTTGTCCAACTAGAGTGTATCTCGGATCCTTTGCGGGCAACAGCAACAGTTTTTTTATTTTGTGATAAACCCGAAAAATGAAGCATATCAGTAAATAATCATGCGCCAGCGCGAGGGTTGAATAGCCTCTCGTACTCTGCAATGGCAAAGCGGTCGGTCATGCCGGCGATATAATCGGCAACCACTCGAGCACGCCGCCGCAGATCGCCGTCGGTGGAAAGCAGACGTGCCTGATATTTGCGCGGTAAGAGCCGGGGATCGTCGTAGAGCAGGCTGAAAATCTGCTGCACCGTGCGTTTGGCCTTTTCTGCCTGCCGATGCACACGCGGGTGTCGATACAAGTTATGCAGTAAATAGGCCTTGAGGGTGCGAATGGCGCGGCTCATCTCCGGACTGTGCGCGGCAAGGGGCTCGCCGTGCTGGCGAATCTCTGCCACGCTGCCAATCCCCGCCGCTTCGATGCGGGCACGCGTGTGTTGGACGAGGTCGGTGATGAGCAGATTGATCAGGCGGCGTCCGGCCTCGTGGCGCAAAACATTGGCGCTGGCGTGGGGATAGCGTTGGCTGACTTCGCGATAGATGGGTCCAAACATGGTCTGCTCACAAAGTTCGGTTAGATCTAGCAAGCCGGCGCGCAAGCCGTCGTCGATATCATGATTGTTGTAGGCGATCTCATCCGCCAAATTGGTGATTTGCGCCTCTAGGCTAGCCTGCTCGCCCTTGAGGAAACGCTCACCAACATCTCCTAGTTTGGCGGCACGATTGCGGCTGCAGTGTTTGAGGATGCCCTCGCGGGTCTCGAAAGTGAGGTTGAGGCCGGGAAAATCGCCGTAGCGTTGTTCGAGAACGTCGACCACGCGCAAGGACTGAATATTGTGCTCAAAACCGCCGTGCTCGGCCATGGCCGCATTGAGGGCATCCTGACCGGCATGGCCGAAGGGGGTGTGGCCAAGATCGTGCGCGAGGGAGATGGCTTCAACTAGGTCTTCGTCGAGATGCAGCTGCCGCGCGATCGAGCGCGCTACCTGACCAACCTCGAGGCTGTGGGTGAGGCGGGTGCGATAGAGATCGCCCTCATGATTGACGAAGACCTGAGTCTTGTATTCGAGACGCCGGAAGGCGGTAGAGTGGATGACGCGGTCACGATCGCGCTGATAAGCACTGCGTCCGTCACTGGGCTCGGCCTCGGCATGGCGGCGACCGCGGCTCTGCTCCGGATGTGCCGCATAGGGTGCCAAAGGATGCGCCATATTCAGTTGCCTTGCTCCGCCAAGACTTGTTCCATGGTGCTGGCGAGGAGAGGGAGACGCCGGGAAAAAAGCAAGTACGCGGCGTCGGCATACTGGCG
Organism: Candidatus Igneacidithiobacillus taiwanensis; assembly: GCF_031962545.1. Classification (NCBI taxonomy): domain Bacteria; kingdom Pseudomonadati; phylum Pseudomonadota; class Acidithiobacillia; order Acidithiobacillales; family Acidithiobacillaceae; genus Igneacidithiobacillus; species Candidatus Igneacidithiobacillus taiwanensis. The sequence goes on along the minus strand of NZ_JAVRKK010000042.1, from coordinate 12,578 downwards.
AATCTCGTACTGCGCATCGGGCTTGCGTCGCAGACGGAAAAAATTCATCAGGCTACGAAAATTTACCGTCCAGTAGACATCGGAATAGGCGGCCACCGGCATGACATTACGCAGTAACTCGCGGGCACGGCCACGATAAGGATCCCGACCGCCACTCTTTGCGGGTATCAGACCCGCCTCGCGATCCGCATCGATACGCGCGCAGGCCTGCTCATACTGGCGCTCATACCAGGCAAAGAGACCCTGCAGTAGCTCTTCGTACTCTTGCACTGCTTGCTCGTCGAGGACGGCATAACCATCGACGCTGCGGGCGGCAAGATCGGGGATGTATGCCTCAGATATGGGCTTACGATAACGCATCGAGAACTCGTTCCAGCTCGAGATACGATGTTTGACCCACTGCCGCAGCACAAATATTGGGGCCACGAAACGAAAGCGAAAGTAGACGGTTTCGAAAGGGGTGCCATGCTGGTCGCGCAGGAGCTGATATAGCAGATTACGATCACGCTCGGAAAAGGATTCGGCGTTGCGCAGCCGATTGTTGGTGGTGCTGATGCGGGCGGTATTGACGATGGTTGCCTCATCACCCCAGCTATCCTCGAGTTCGATGAAGCCGAAATTGCCAATACGCAGGCAGGCTTCGGGCGCGATTCGCAGGCGCGCCTGAATCTCCTCTTCGAGTTCGCTGGTAGTTTTGTTGTGCTTGCTCATCTCTCACTCCATAAAGGCATTGAGGGTTTGCCGCAGGGCTGCCTCCGGCACCTCGCCGGTAATGACGCATTCGCCAATGCCGCGCAAGAGGACGAAGCGCATCTGCCCTCCGGCCGCCTTTTTGTCGATGCGCATATAGCGCAGGTAGTCATCGACGGGGAGGCGCGGCGCATGGGTGGGCAGGCCAGTGGCCTGGATGAGACGAAAAATTCGCTCCTGCTCGCTTTCACGCAATAGATCGAGACGTCGGGATAGGTCGGCCGCCATGATCATGCCAATGGCCACTGCCTCGCCATGGAGAAAGGTTCCATAGCCGGTCGCTGCTTCAATAGCGTGACCGAAGGTGTGGCCATAGTTGAGAATGGCGCGCAAGCCACTCTCGAGTTCGTCCCGGGCCACGACGTCCGCCTTGTCGGCGCAGGAGTCATGAATGACCCGGCTCACGGCGTCGCCATCCTCGGCAAGAATGGCTTCCAGGTGGTCCTCCAACCAGCTGAAAAATCCCGGGTTGTTGATTAGCCCATATTTGATGACCTCTGCCAAGCCGGAGCGAAATTCTCGCTCGGGCAGACTATCGAGGGTATCGATGTCGACAATGACCGCGCGTGGCTGATAAAAGGCACCAATCATGTTCTTGCCGAGGGGATGATTGACCCCAGTTTTACCACCAACGGAGGAGTCGACCATGGCGAGTAGGGTAGTGGGAATCTGCACAAAGGGAATCCCGCGCTGATAGATAGCCGCCACGAAACCGCCGAGATCGCCGATGACGCCGCCTCCCAGGGCGCAAAGCGTACTGTCGCGACCCAGGCCGGCAGCTAGCATCTGCCCGCAGACCTCCTCTACTTGCGCGAGGGATTTGCTCTGCTCGCCATGGGGAACGACGATTTCGATCAAGGGCTGGTGGGAGTGTGCCAAGGTTTCGCGCAGGGCAGCAAGGTAGAGGGGGGCAACCAGATCGTCGGTAAGAATGGCGACGGGGCCCGAGCGGAGATAGGGCAGGAATTGCTGCGCATCGTGCAGTAGGCCCGGGCCGATGTGGATGGGGTAGGAGCGAGCGCCAAGTTGGACCTGGAGGCTGAGCATGGAGGATCTCTGTGGTGACAAGGTTTGCTCCATTGTAGGGGCGAGCAGGCCGCCTGCAAAGTTTTTTGACTAGGGCTGGTAGAGATCGCGTAGGTGACGAAGAATTTGGCGAAGCACCTGATCCGAGCGCAGGTTATCGCCTCGTACTCGCCAATGTGCAGTTTCTCGGTAAAGCGGCGTGCGCTCGGCCGCCAGAGCTTCGAGGCGTTGGCGCAGATCCTCCACTTGCAGTAGCGGGCGCTGGCGATCGTGACGCAGACGTCGCCATTGCTCGGCAACGCTGACCTCGAGGTAGATCACCTCGCCCATCTGCCGCAAGAGACGACGATTGCGTGGATCGAGAATGGCACCGCCGCCAGTGGCGAGGACGATATCCTCGGGCTCATCCGCAATCTCGCAAAGTGCGCGATGCTCGCGCTCGCGAAAGCCGGCCTCGCCCTCGATGGCAAAGATGGTAGGGATGTCGACCCCGGTTGCTGCCACGATGCGCGCGTCGGAATCGACAAATTGCCAACGCAAACGGGCCGCCAACAGGCGGCCAATGGTGCTTTTTCCCGATCCCATGGGACCGATGAGGATGATCCTAGCCAGCGTCTGCCTCGGTGTTTGCCCCGCCCACCACCTTCGGGGTAATGAATACCAGAAGCTCAGTCTGGGCAGTGTTAAACTCTTTCGCTTTGAACAGCCAGCCCAGTAGCGGGATGTCCTTTAGTAGAGGCACACCGGACTGTGTGGAACTGTTGGTTTCGGTATAGATGCCGCCGATGACGACCGTTTGCCCATTATTGACGAGCAGCTTGGTTTTTACCTCTTGAGTATTGATCGGCACACCACCTGCGGTCACCTGGGCGTAGTTGGGTTGATTATTGGTTGCTTCTATGTCCATGGTGACTTTGCCATTGGGGGCGATGTGCGGAGTGACTTTCAGGCTAAGTTCAGCCTTTTTGAAGGTGACCGCCGTTGCGCCACTGCTGGATGCCTGCTGATAGGGAATTTCCGTACCCTGCGCGATGGTGGCGGTTTCGTTGTCTTCCGTTAGTACCTTGGGGCTCGAGATGATCTTTGCCTTGTTGGCGGCCTGCAGAGCCTGCAGCTGCAGGTTGAGAATGCGACTGCCGGAGGCGTTACCCAGGGCAAAACCCAGGGAGGCCGGGTTGAGGCCAGTGAGAGGGCTGCCACTGGGCGCATAGGCCGGCAGGTTGACCAAGGCCGGTACGCCCGTGAGTCCACCATTGATTGGGAAGTTCCCTCCTTGCGAGCTGGTGCCACCGGAACCCGTTGTGCCACCGGTGGAGGAGCTGCCAGCCGATGCCCCGGTACCGGAAAGATTGATGATGCCGCCACCCCCGCCGGAGGTGTAGGTGCCACCCCACTGAATGCCGAGGGACTGTGCAGCATTGGTGGTGATTTGAACGATGCGCGCTTCTATCAGCACTTGTGGTACGGGGCGATCGATTTTGGCGATCAGCTTTTTGATGTTGTCGATATCCTGCGGCGTATCGCGCACGAGGAGGCTATTGGTGCGGGTGACGACGGCGACCGAGCCGCGCGGTCCAAGCAAAGAGTTGCCAATGAGGTTGGAGCTGGGGATGCCGAGGGCCGCAGCCAGACTTTGGCTCTGTTGACTGTTCAGTCCATCCTCTTTCCCATTGATTTTTTCGGAAAAGCCGCGCAGCAGTTCGGCAATTTCGCTGGCTTTGGCATACTGGAGCGGAATCATCTCGGTGACCAAGGGTTCGAGTTTGCGCTTGGTTGCTGCAGCTTTGAGTTCGGCCTCCTCCTGGCTGGTGATTTGCCCGGCAGGCGCAACCCAAAGAATGTTGCCGATATGCTTGATGCCCAAGCCCTGAGATTCGAGGATGACCTGGAGGGCTTCCTGCCAGGGCTCATTCTTCAGGCGAATGGACAGACTCCCGTTGACGCTGTTGGAGACGACGATATTCTGATGCGTGAAGTCGGCAATCACCTGCAGGGCATCACGCACGCTGATGTTTTGGAAATCCATGCTCAGCCGCTTGCTGTCCATGGGATTGCTAGCAGTCGTTGCCTCTTTCTCCCGTACCGCAATCAACGTCTGGCCATTCAGCTGGTAGGCAGAATAACTGAAGGGCTCTTGGACGTAGAAAACCAGGCGAGTGTCTTGCCCTAGGGGGTAGACGTCGACATACTGCACCGGCGTGCCAAATTGATCGGTACCGAAACGATGCACGAGGCTGCTCGGAACTTGGGTATCGTGCAGGGTAACGATCAGGCGTCCGGCCTCGCGGGTGATATTCATGCGCGGCTGCAGACCCGAAGTGGACAAGCGCAGCATACCGGCCCCGTCTTTCTCGCGACGAAAGGTAAGATCCTCGATGCGAGTGGCGCCGATGCTGCTCACGGCTACAGTATCGGGGGCACCCGTGACACTACTCGCCGCGACGGTCGGGCTTGGGTAGGTAGAGAGCGTGTTGGCAGTCGGAGCCTGGCTGGCGGCTGTCGGCTGCTCCGTGGGCGCAGCACTGGCATTTTTCAGTGCCGCAAGTTGGATACGGTATCCATGCGGGGCAGGCTGGACCATGACTGCTTGCGGTTTGGAAAGCAGAAGATCGATCTCGGCATCGTGTCCCACGTTTTCGGTCAACACATTTTCGATGTTACCGCCACCAACGACGTTCTCGGCGCTGGGGAGAAAATGGGCGTCGTCGAAGCGAATCCGTACCCGATACCCATGGTTGAGAATATTGACGTCATAATTGGGGCGGGTATCGCTGCGGATCTGCAATACAGTTGCGTCGCCCTGACCGACGACCTGCACGCTGCTGATCAGGCTTTGGGCGTAGATGACGGGGGCGCCGAGAAGGCCAAAGACGCCAATTCCAAAGCGTAGTAAGCGCGCTGATCGCCACGATGTGGTTTTCGTGGTGGCGGGAGAGTGAGCATTTGGAAAGTCGGTGCGCATGGGCATCATCCTACTGGTCTGAACTTCAATTTTGATCATTGGTGTGGAACTGCATGGTCGTATTCTGCTTGACATAACCACCGAAGGCGTTTGGTTCGTATTGCATCACGGTCACGCTGTGCTTTTCGGCATCGATGGCAATGATTTTGCCCGATTTGTCGCCAATCGGATCGCCCACACCAGCACGGTACACTTTGCCCTCTGGGGTCAGGAAGACGCCCCAGTAGCGGCCATCCGCCTGTACGATTCCGCTCAGGGTAATGCTGCCAAGGGCGTACTTTTGTAGAGGCTGCAGCGGGCCTTTGGTGACCGGGAGGGGATCGTGACTGGCGTTGGCCGCTTGTCGCCACAAAGCAATCTGCGAAAAACTGGCGAAAGGATCACGTTGCGAAGGGTTTTCGTACGGGGTGGCGCTATAGTGGGGAATGGCGGGCAGCGGCTGGATTTGGGGGTGCAGCGCTGGCGCGTCGTTGACAAAAGCGTGCAGGGATGCCATGTCATCATGTCGGGAACATCCGCCCAAACCCAACAGGATCAAAAAGGTCAGGAGCGACGGGAAGAGCTGCCGAGGATCTTTCATTTCGCGTTTCCGGTTTTGCTGTCGGCAAGGTAGCGATAGGTAGTAACCACGCAAGACATTTGCAAGCGTTGCGGCTTGAGGGCTTGCCCAATGCTGGTATTCGGTGCCTCTGCTATGGGCTTGAGGGTGATGTCGCCGAGGGTGACGATGCGCGGCATGGCAGCCACCGCGGCAGCAAAGCGACCGAGATCATCATAGGTGCCCGTCACGCTGATCTTAACTGGGATCTCTGCGTAAAAGTTCTTATCCACCTCGGGTAGGGGCTGGAAAAGGTTGAAATCTAGACCACGGCTACGGCCGGCAAGGGTGACATTGTCGAGTAGGGAGGGAATCTGCGATCGATCGGGCAACTGCTGCAAAAAGCTCAAAAAACGATGATTCATCTCCTGAATTTGTGCCTGATAGGCAGGGAGGTTGGCCGCCAACAGTTGTTTGTTGCGTACCTGCTCCTTGAGATCGGCAACTTGGCTGTGCAGGGCTTCGTATTTTTCATTTTCGGGTGAGATGAAGAAAAACCAAACACCAGCGCCAATGAGGATGACCAAGATCACGGCGGCGATCAACTTGGTTTTAACAGGCCATTGCAGAATATCTTCCAGCTGGAGATTGTTGATCTCGTCCCAAGTCATTTCTTTGCCTCAGAGGAAGTTTTGTTCTGCTTGATTTGCATCTGCAGAGTGAATTGCTCGGCATTCTGTCCCGCTAGTTGTGCTTTACTGATGATATCGAGCGTCGGCTTTTCGAAGATGGTGCTCTGCTCGATTTTGCGCATGAATTCGGCGACTTGATCGTTTCCCTGGGCGTAGCCCGAAAGACTGATGCTATTGCCGGTTTGCTGCAAGCTACTCAGAAAGACGCCATTGGGAGTGATGGCTGCAAGGCTGTTGAAAATGCGAACCGTTAGGTCACGTTGTTCCTGCAGTGCAGTAATCGTTTTCTCGCGCGCTAGCAAGGCATCACGCTTCTTACGTAGGTCGGCAACGGATGCAATCTTCGCGTCGAGTTCCTGCGAAACGCTCTGCAGATATGCTACTTTTGCCTGCTCTTCGGAAACTCGGTTGGCAAAGATTTGATAGAGACCGTAGTAGGCAATGCCGACAACGATGAGAAACAGCAGCAAACCGCCCAAAAAGAGGCGCTGGTTCTGAATTCGCTTGGCGTCGCGGTACGGTAAAAGATTGATGAGGATCATGCCGTGAATCTCCGCAGCGCCAAGCCACAAGCAACGGCGAGTGAAGACCCCTCCTGGTGAATGAGGCGCTGGTTAACACCTGGAGCAAGGCTCATGTCGCGAAAGGGGTCGGGATTTTCGACTTGGATCCCAGGCATGTTGCTGGCAATGCCGGGTAGGCTGGCGCCGCTACCAAAAACCACCACCCGTTGCACGGAAATGTCAGACATGCTGGTCTGGAAAAAATCGAGCGCTCGCATGAGCTCACCTGCCAGATCTTCCACAAAGGGTTGCAGAACCTCGGTCTCGTAGCTCTCTGGCAGGCCACCAAAACGTTGCATTCGGCCAGCATCTTCCATCGTCAATCCGAAGTTGCGAGCTATCCGCTCCAATAAACGGCTTATACCAAACTGATGCTCGCGGGAGTAGATTGGAGTGCCACTCTCGAAGACGTAAATTTCGAAACTTGTGTGACCAATCTCGATGAGCGCAATCGTCGATCGCTCACTCGCGGCCTGTGGATGTATGTGATTATAAAGATTCCATAACGAAAACTGTCGAACTTCGAGAAACTTTGCTTTCAATCCCGCGGCTTCGATGATGGCGAGATGGTCTTCGATGATTTCTTTTTTGCTGGCGACGAGGAGCACTTGTTGGTAACCACTGCGATCCTTGTCTGCACCAAGAATGGAGAAGTCGAAATTCACCTGGTCCATGGGATAAGGGATGTATTGCTGTCCCTCAAACCGGATTTGGCCCTCGATCGCATCCTCATGCATTCCTGTTGGAAGAGAGATTACTTTCACGATGACGCTGCTGGCAGAAAGAGCCGACGCCACGGATTTGTGACGGCTTCGCGCACGTTGCAGGAGTCGTTGCAACGCACCAGTGACGTTGTCAGTAGAACTAACCGAACCCGCACCTACTTCTGCTTTCGTGCAGGGTTCGACATCGGCCCAGGACACGGAAAGTTGGCCGCGCCCGCCGGAAAGTTCGACCATCCGCACCGCTTCCGTACTGATATCCAAACCGATTAGCGGCGGGCGGAACATTGCAGGTAATTTCTTCACTGCTTTCTCCCATCCTGGTTACCCGGGAAATTAGCAGCATTCCCCCAACTGTCAAGGCGCGCTCTTGCAGTCAGAGCACTTGCGCATTCTTGGTGGCCGCCAGGAAAATGGCTAGACTGCATTCATGGATGCGATTTCTCTCACGGCCTCGGCTGGCCGCGCCCTCGATCTCCAATGGATGAGTGTCGCCTTGGATTTGGCCCGCCGAGCTGCGAGTTTGGGCGAGGTGCCCGTCGGCGCGGTGCTCGTCAGCCCAGAGGGGGAGCCGATTGCGAGGGCGCACAATGCGCCCATCCGCACCTGTGATCCCACGGCCCATGCCGAAATTCTCGCCCTCCGGCTTGGGGCGCAGGAGCGCAATAATTACCGTCTTGCTGGTTGCACCCTCTACGTTACCCTCGAGCCTTGTGCCATGTGTTTTGGTGCCATCGTCCAGGCGCGGCTGGCGCGGGTCGTGTATGGCGCTGCGGATGTCAAGGCTGGGGTGATCGAGAGCCACCTGCAGCTTCCCGAAAATGCCCCGGCCAACCATCATCTGCAGTGGGAGGGTGGCGTATTGGCGGCGGAATCCGCTGTCCTTTTGCAAGATTTTTTTCGGGCCCGGCGAGGCAAATGAGGATGCATAAGCACGAATTAACCCTAGCCACTCGGGGGCGTCAATTTTACGAGCTTACCACGCAATTGCAGGGTTGGCTTGAGAAGATTGGCGCTCGCGATGGCTGGCTTTTGCTCTTTTTACCCCATACCTCGGCGAGTCTTGCTCTGCAGGAAAATGCCGACCCCGATGTGCAGGCAGATCTGCTCGATTTTTTGGCCAAACTGGTGCCCGACGACGATCCCGCTTATCGCCATCGCAACGAGGGGCCCGACGATATGTCTGCCCATATCCGTTCCCTGCTTGGAACCCAGAGCCTACAAGTGCCGGTAGGGCAGGGGCGCTTACAACTGGGTACCTGGCAAGGTATTTTTCTGCTCGAGCATCGACAACGAGCGCAGGCGCGACGGATCACCGTCAGCTTTTTGGGCGAGGTTGCAAAGGATGAGTGAATTTACGCAAGTGTATGGGGGTATGCTCTGGGCCATCCGCGACTGGCAACAGTGGGATACCTTGGTTACCCGCTTGTTGGAAGAAGCCAAGGACGATGCCTGGTACGTATATTTTGTGGGTCAGGAGCCACCGAGTTCAGCGCTGTCGGCCGAGGCCTTTCGGCGCGTGTTGACGGAAATCGATATTCTCTTGCATCACGACCATCGCGAGCGATACTTGGGCATTGTGTATGTTGACGACCGCGATGCGCCGCGCCTGCTGAAGATCTACGATCCCAATAATCTCGGCGCCTCCTGCGGTAGTAGTGGCAAACAGGTGCCGCCGGGCTGGATTCTTTCGCGCATGCCGCCGGAGCCGGTGGCGGGTCCGCCGGTGATTCCCGAGGGGCGGCTGCGCTGGTGGCATGGTCTGTTTTCCGACGAGCGAGGTGGGTGATGGAGGGAGAGTGGAAGCTGCTGGATTTTGAGGGTATTCGTCGGCTACTGGAAAAGCTTTCGGCCACCCCGATGGGTGCCGATGCAGCGCGCAATCTCGCTCCCGCACCTTCCATTGCTGCTGCTCGCCAGTTGCAGGAGTCGATTACCGCTGCGCGTTTCGGCCTCGAGGCGGGCACCGGTCCAGTCCTGCCGGAATTGCCCGATCCGCGGCCAGCCTTGCGCCAGGCGGCAGCACCCGGCTCCGCCCTTTCCGGCCAAGCCCTGCGCAATCTCCACCGTATTCTGCGCGTGGGGCGGGAGCTGCGCCCCTTTGTCGAGGCGCGGCCGCAGCTGCTGCCTCTGGGAGCGGAAGTCTTGGACGCCTGCAGCCCCCTCATCGACGCCATCGACGCCGTGCTCTTGCCAAATGGGTCGGTACGCGAGGATGGTAATGCCACCCTACGCACCCTGTACGAGGAGCTCAAACAGGAACGCGAGGTGGCGCAACGGCAATTGCAGCCGCATCTGCGTGGTTCTGGCAAGGCGCATTGGGCGGGGCAACGACTTTCGGTGCATCTACCCGACGGCGCGCGCGAAGAGATTCGCGGGGTGCGCCGAGGCAGTGGCCCGGGGGGACACGGCACGGTCATCGAGCCCATGGATCTGGTCGCCTGCAACAACCGCTTGGAAAAGATCTTTGGCAGCATCGAGCAAGAGAACCAAAGCATTTTGCGCAGCCTGACCAGTGAGATACGGGAGCAGTTGTCGGCCCTCAATAAGCTGATGGACGCCCTTACCTGGCTTGATCTTGCCCTTGCCGGGGCGCAGCTCTCCATCCACTTGCAGGCGCAGGCAGCGGAGTTGGTGGACGATGCCGTCTTGCACCTGGAGGGAGCGGTGCATCCGCAGCTGTGGCTGGCCCATGTCGATCACCGGGGGCCGCGACCCAAACCGCTGAGTGTACGCATCGATGCCGAACACCCCATCTTGGTGGTGACCGGGCCGAATACCGGTGGCAAAAGTGTGTCCCTTAAAACCGTTGGCCTGTTGACGGTGATGGCGCAATGCGGCCTGCACGTGCCGGTCAGTGGCCGTGCAGTGGTCGGGCGCTTTGCGAAAATTTTTGTGGATATGGGTGACCCGCAGAGCATGGCCTTTGCTCTCTCGACCTTTTCCGGGCATATCAGCATGCTGAAAAAACTCCTTGCCGAGGCCGATCAGCGCACCCTGGTGCTCCTCGACGAACTGGGCACGGGTACTGATCCTGAAGAGGGGGCGGCGATGGCGATGGCGGTCCTCGATGAGCTGGCGCGGCGCGGTGTTCGCGGCATGGTCACCACCCACCTGACTCCCATCAAGGCCTTTGCTGCCGAGCATCCTTCTCTACAAAATGCCTCGATGCGCTTCGATCACGAGCGGCTAGAGCCAACCTATGAGCTACAGGTGGGGGTCGCCGGCCAGTCCCTCGGCTTGCTCATTGCCGAGAAGTCTGGTCTGCCGGAAGGACTGGTGGCGCAGGCACGCGGCTATCTCGAGCGCTTGCATCGGGGGGCATAGAGGAAGGCACGGTTTCGCCAAGGCATTTTTATTTGACGCTGTCGTCAAAACTGCATAGCGTTGGTCACGATACAGGAATCTTCTGAGGAGTGATGATCATGTCTGCCCCTAATCAGGCTCGCGAGCGAGGCGGCCACACGGCTCTCGCGGAAGAGATGACCGGTGCCGAGATTGTTGTCCGTGCCCTTCGCGATGAGGGCGTCGAGACGATCTTCGGGTATCCCGGCGGCGCCGTATTGTATATCTACGACGAACTCGACAAGCAGGATGCCGTGCAGCATGTGTTGGTGCGTCACGAGCAGGCAGCAGTGCATGCCGCCGATGCGTATTCTCGTGCTACCGGCAAGGTCGGGGTCGCCTTGGTTACCAGCGGTCCGGGAGCGACCAATGCGGTTACCGGTATCGCCACGGCCTTCATGGATTCCATCCCCCTCGTCGTGATTACCGGCCAGGTACCCGTGGCTCTGATCGGCAATGACGCCTTCCAGGAAGTGGATACCGTCGGCATCACTCGCCCCTGCACCAAGCATAATTTTTTGGTGCGCGACGTGCGCGAGCTCGCCCAGACCATCAAGACGGCATTTTACCTCGCAGCTTCGGGGCGGCCGGGTCCGGTACTCATCGACATCCCCAAGGATGTTACCGCCAAACGCTGCGTCTATGACTATCCGGAAAAGGTCCAGCTGCGCTCCTACAAGCCCACGGTCAAGGGGCACAGCGGTCAGCTGCGCAAGGCCTTGCAGCTCATTGCCGCGAGTGAACGGCCGCTCTTCTATACCGGCGGTGGCGTCATTCTCTCCGACAGCGCTACCGAACTCACCCGGCTGGTGCGCCATTTCGGCGCTCCCATCACCCAAACACTCGTGGGCTTGGGTGCCTATCCCGCATCCGACCGGCAGTTTCTGGGTATGCTCGGCATGCATGGTACTTACGAAGCGAACATGGCGGTGCAGCATTGCGACGTGCTGGTTGCCCTGGGGGCGCGCTTCGATGATCGGGTGACCGGCAACCTCAGCCATTTTGCCCCGCATGCCAAGATCATCCATGTCGATGTCGATCCGGCATCGATCTCGAAGAATGTGAAGGTCGACATTCCGGTGGTCGGCGATCTGCGCTCGGTGCTGCAGGAGATGAATGAGCTTGCGGTGGAGATGGATATCCGCCCCGACGCCGAGCAGTTGCAGCGCTGGTGGGCGCAGATCGAGGAATGGCGGGCGCGGAATTGTCTTCATTACGAGCAGGGAGACAGCATCATCAAACCGCAATTCGTCATTCAAAAGCTCTTTGAACTCACCGGTGGCGACGCGATTGTGACCTCCGATGTCGGCCAGCACCAGATGTGGGCAGCGCAATTTTACGGCTTCGATCGCCCGCGTCGTTGGATCAACAGCGGTGGCCTAGGCACCATGGGCTTTGGCCTGCCGGCTGCCATGGGTGCGCAGATGGCAGAGCCCGATCGTACCGTGCTGTGCGTGACGGGCGAAGGCAGTATCCAGATGAATATTCAGGAGCTCTCCACCTGTAAGCAGTACAAGCTGCCGATCAAAGTGGCCTGTCTCAACAACGGCTATTTGGGCATGGTGCGGCAGTGGCAGGAATTCTTTTACGAAGAGCGCTATGCCATGAGTTACATGGATGCCCTGCCGGATTTTGTGAAGCTGGCAGAGGCCTACGGGCACATCGGGCTGCAGGCAAAGCAGCCCAGTGATGTCGAGCCGGTGATTCGCGAGGCCTTGCGTCTCAAAGATCGGCTAGTGTTCATGGACTTTCTCGTCGATCGTACAGAAAATGTCTATCCCATGGTGCCCGCGGGAGCCGCGCTTTCCGATATGATCCTGGTCTGACCCATGCGCCGACATATCATTTCGGTTTTGCTGGAAAATGAGGCGGGCGCCCTGTCGCGGGTGGCTGGGCTCTTCTCGGCGCGCGGCTACAACATCGAGGCGATGACCGTTGCGCCTACCCACGAGGCAACGGTCTCGCGCATGACCATCCTCA
>NZ_JAVRKK010000041.1:0-17352 GCF_031962545.1 Candidatus Igneacidithiobacillus taiwanensis | reverse complement strand
GGAAGACCTCTACATCCATGATGGCCTTGTCGGTTTCCACCGTGGCTACCACGTCACCGCGCTCGATGCGCTCGCCAGGCTTTTTCTCCCAGGAGACCAGTACGCCCTCGGTCATGGTGTCCGACAGCTGGGGCATCTTGATGGCATAGCCGAGATCTTCGCCCGCTGCCGCAGGCTGCGCTGGGGTAGCGGGGGCTGCCGCCGCGGTTTCTACCTGCGCATCGGGGCTGTCGACCAAGTAGCCAATCGCCTCGCCAACCGGGATGACGGCATCGACGGCGGCGAGAGGACCAGCAAGATAGCCGCTGCGAAAGACTTCGACATCCATGATGGCCTTGTCGGTTTCCACCGTGGCTACCACGTCACCGCGCTCGACGCGCTCGCCGGGCTTTTTTTCCCAGGAAACGAGGACGCCCTCGGTCATGGTGTCCGACAATTGGGGCATCTTGATGACGTACGCTTCAGCCATATCTCACCATCTTCAGGAAAAGGCAGGCGCGCGGGGCGCCGGGATCACTTGCCAAGCAGCTTCCTGGCCGCCGCAACCACTTCGTCGGCATTGGGAATGGCCGCTTTTTCGAGGCGCCGATTGTAGGGGATGGGCACGTCACGGGCATGCACGCGTACCGGTGCGGCGTCGAGCTCGAAGAAGGCTTCCTCGTTGAGGATGGCGATCACCTCGGAGCCCACCCCAACGGGTGCCTCGTCTTCCTCGACGACGAGTGCGCGATGGGTCTTGCGCACACTGGCGGCGATGCCAGCGCGATCGAGGGGCTTGAGGGCGCGCAGGTCGATGACCTCGGCGTCGATGCCCTCCTTGGCGAGACGCTCGGCCGCCTGCAAGGCCCAATGCACACTGATATTGTAGGCAAAAATGCTGAGATCACGCCCCGGCCGGACGATCTCCACGCCTTCCAAGGGGGTGAAGAACTCTTCGTCTGGCACCTCGCCCTTGAGGTTGTACATGCTCTCGTGCTCGATGACGACCACGGGGTCATCGCAACGCACGGCGCTCTTCAGCAGGCCGTAAGCGTCGCGGGGGGTAGCCGGGGTGACCACCCGCAGGCCGGAAACTCCCATGAAGACTTTTTCCATGCGCGCCGAATGTTGGGCACCCAGCTGGTGCGCCGTGCCACCGGGAACGCGCAAAACGAAGGGGCAACGAATCTTGCCGCCAGACATGTAGTGGATCTTGGCGGCATTGTTCATGAGCTGATCCATGGCTAGCCAGGCAAAATTGACGCTCATGATCTCGACGATGGGACGACAGCCGAGCATGGCAGCGCCTATTCCAATACCGGTATAGCTGTTTTCCGAAATTGGCGTGTCGATGACTCGTTCTTCGCCATACTTGGCGTAGAGTCCGCTGGTCGCCTTATAGGTACCGCCGGCAACGCCGATATCCTCGCCCATGGCAAATACCAAGGGATCACGGGCCATTTCTTCATCGTGGGCACGCAAAATGGCCTGCCAGTACATCATCTCCGCCATACTTACGCCCCCTCGCTTACATAGACATAACGCTCGAGATCTTCGACCCGCGGTTCCGGGCTCTCCAAGGCAAAGCGCACGATTTCGTTTTCGATCTGCTCCAGAATCTCCTGATCCATCGCCTGAAAAGCGGCCTCATCGATGATGCCGGCGGCTTCCAGGCGGCGTTTGTAGATGCCGATGGGGTCACGCTGCGCCCAGCGTTCTACCTCTTCCTTACTACGATAAGCGCCAGAGTCGGACATGGAGTGCCCGCGCAAGCGGTAGGTCATGAGCTCGAGAAAATAGGGTTCCCGCTTTTCCCGCACATGGCGAATGGCTTTTTCCGCTTCCGCCATGACGATATCGATGTCTTGACCATCTACCTGGGAGGCAGCGATTTTGTAAGGTGCTACCCGTAAATATTGGTTGATTTCCGAGGAGGCGCGCTCGATCGCCGTGCCAATGCCATAGAGATTGTTTTCGCAGACGAAGAGTACGGGCAACTTCCACAGGCTGGCCATATTCATGGTCTCGTGGAATGTGCCCTGGTTGTTGGCACCGTCGCCAAGAAAGCAAATGGCGATCTCGTCGCCACCGCGCAGCTTGATGGCCTTGGCAAAACCGGCGGCAAGGGGAAAGGGGCCGCCGACCAAGGCGTAACCACCCATGAAGTGGTGGTCGACGTCGAAGATGTGCATGGAGCCACCGCGGCCACGCGAAGACCCGGTCTCCTTGCCGTAGAGCTCCGCCATCACCTCTTTGGGGTCGGCGCCGCACTGAATGGCATGGATATGGTCACGATAGCCGGTAACCACATAATCTTGGCCCTTGCGTGCCTTTTCGAGCACACCAATGGCGCAGGCCTCCTGACCGGGGTAGAGGTGCAGGAAGCCACCGATCTCTCGTTCTTGATAGGCTTGGGCGCAACGCTCTTCAAAGCGACGAGCAAAGAGCATTTCCCGCAACAGGCGTCGTTGATCGCTGGCTTCCATATTCTCCCTGGGTCATGACCGTACGAATTGGGCATGATCGCAAAGGCTTCTCGCCAGCGTCAAGCGGCCGCAGAATTTTGCTAATTTAGGGCATGCTTGATTTGCGGCAGGGTAGCACCAATGCCTGCACCCACCGCGCCGCCGACTGCGGCACCGAGGGCCGGGCTGCCGCCCACCACCGTACCCAGCACCGCGCCACTGGCGGCGCCGATGGCGCCACCGCTCAGGGTACGCTGCCCGGTAGGGCTCATATTGGCGCAGCCGGCGAGGCTGGCCACGATGAGCACAAGAAGCAAACCCCGCCCCGGATAATCGAGAATCTTCATAGTCAACGCCTCCATCCAATTGCAGACTCAATCATCGTCGTACCAATCGTGATCGTGCCAAGCTCGGTGCCAGCGCGGCCCGCCCCGGGGATGATGATGTGGTCCTCGCGGCGGTCCGGGGCGCCACGGGCGCCAGACTGGTTCAGGAGTGTAGTACACTGGCGGCGGCGCATAATAGATGGGGCGAACGGGATAGACCACCTGGGGGGCGACGACATAGCCCGGACTATCGCCCAAGTAGACGCTCAATCCCGGCACTCCCACGCCCACCGACAAACGATCGGCAAAGGCCGCGGGGCTGGCACCTGCCAAAAACACTAGCAGCAAGACTTTAGCCATGCTGACATTCCGACAAAAGCCCGTCATGAAAGTTCTCCTTTTCCCTCTCTTGTCGCAGTTTTAGCATGATCTGTGCCGGTTTATATGGTCTTCAAAAAATCAATGGGTTGGCGCAGTTCGGGGCAGCCTACCTGTAGCCCGGCGTCTACATTTGGCCCCGTAGGCTTGCCGCGGAGCCATCGGCCGCGACCAAGATTTCTCGTTGTCGCTCCGCGAGAATGGCTTTTTGTAGTTGGCGCAGCGCATCCTCGACCTCCTGCCAAATCGTGCTCTGGAAGGAATCTACCTGCGCAGCCAAGGCGCGACTGAGCCGGGACTGATAGGCTCGATAGGCAAGGTGCAAGGGATCGCCAGGGCTGTAGCCAAGACGCGACAAGGCCTGATCGTAGAATCCTTCGCGCTGGATGACATTACCGAGCACTAGGATTTGTTGCCCCATGGGCTGTAGGGTCTTTTTGACTACCGAGTGGATAGACATGATGCCGGCATAGAGTCCCAGTAGGGTTGCCGGCCGCTGGGCCTGCAGCGAAAAAGGATTTTCGAGAAAGCGACGCAGCTGTGACAGGGGTACCGGTCGACTGATGGCGTAGCCCTGTAACTGCGGAATGCCAATGGTCACCAGCATGTCGAGGATTTCAGCGGTTTCCACCCCCTCGACAAGGATTTCGACATGGGTCTCGAGGGCGAGATCTTGGAGGGTGCGGATGAAATGCAAGTCCTCGGGATGGGCCGGTAGTTCGCGCACAAAGCCCTGATCGATTTTGATCTTATTGATGGGCAGATCGCGCAAACGCTGCAGAGACGCATAGGCGGTACCGACGTCGTCCAAGGCGAGATTGATGCCAATTGCACGAATCCCTTGCATGACTCGAGCAGCCTGTGTCTGATCGAGAAAATCGCTACTTTCGAGAATTTCGATGGTAATGCGTTCGGCCGGAATCTTGCTGTTTGCAAGAGCGCCTTCCAGGCAAGGCAGGCAGAACTCGGTGAAGGATTCCGCAGGCACATTGAAGGAGAACCAGAGAGGCCAGCCCTCCTTTTCCAGTTCGGCAACATCCTCGAGAGCGCGTGCGAGCACCATCCAGCTGAGCTCTTGTATCTCTTCGAGATGAAGGTACGGGAGAAATTCTCCAGGCGTCAGAATTTTGCCGTCGTCATCACGCAGGCGTGCCAACGCCTCAACCCCCAACGTATGTCCATTGCGACCATCGATGATCGGTTGATACCAGACCTCCATAGCCTTTTCGGCCAATAGCCGTTGGGCGCGAGACTGCGCACGGCGCGCCGTTTTTTCGCCGTAAATGGCCCAAATCTGCTCTCGATCCTGTTTGTGTGCCTTGACCTCCAGGAGCGCCTGATTGGCCTCACGCAATACCCCATCGAGAAAGGGAGCACTGTTTACGCTCAGGGCGGCGACGCCAATGCTTGCCTCGAGGCGCAAGACTGCCTGTGGGCCGAGGGCGAATCCCATCTGCAGCGCCTGCGCGAAGATTTGCAGACGGTCGACGAGCGACTTGCGGTCGCCAGGATAGGAAAGGAGTAGGACGAATTCGTCGCCCCCGGGGCGGGCGAGAAAATCTTTGGGGCCGAGGAGTGTCTGCAGGCGCTCGCGGAGTTCGACGAGAATTCGATCGCCAATGGCATGGCCGTGGATCTTGTTGATCTGGGCAAAATCGTCGAGGTCGAGGATAGCGACCGCCAGGGACTCGCCGCCCTCGCCAAGTCGCTGGTGCCGGTCGGCAAAGGCTTGTTCGAGACGGCGTCGATTGGCAGCGCCGGTGAGGGGGTCGAAATCTTCCAATAGCTGCAAGCGATTCGTGGCCTGGTGGAGAGCCTCGCGGCGGCGCCACAGACCAAGGAGCATGGCAAAACCAGATACCGTCTTGCGCGTAATTAGGCAACTGTGAATTCGGGATCGAACGGTTTACCGGATTTGAGCACCCCGAAGGCCAGATGCAAGAGCTTACGCATGGCTGCCACGACCACCTGCATGGGTCGTTTACCATTGAGTAGGAGCCTGTTACAGAAGGCGGCAATCAAGGGGTTGTGCTTTTTCGCGACCACGGCCGGAAAGAAGAGTACCTTCCGTAGCAAGGCATTGCCCGCTTTTGCAATGGGTGTTTTCCCGGCCCACTGGCCCGACTGACGGATGGAAGGATTGAGCCCGGCATACGCCACCACCTGCTTGGCCGAATGGAACCGATCCCATGGGCTGAGGAAGGCCAGCAAAGTGGCGGCGGTATCGTCCCCAATTCCCGGAATACTGGACAGCAGGTCTTGCTGCTTTTTGAGGTCCGGGTGGTTATCGATGTGGACTTCGATTTGCAGGCGCACGATCTGGATCTGCTGGGTAATAAACTCGAGAACAGACTCCACCGACGACCGCGCCAGGCCTTCGGCAGACTCCAGGCGGTTGCTCTCCATATTCTGAAGAGCCAGAAGATCTTCCAGACGTTGCACCAGGGCCTGCAGGGCGACGATTTCATCGGCTGGGGGTACCCACGCTGCGGGACGATGCATGCGACAGTAGCGGGCAATGAGGCGGGCATCGGCCTTATCCGTTTTGGCCCGGGTCAACTCGGTCTTGCCAAAGGCATGGATCTGGGCTGGGTTGACCACGCTGACTAGGAGCTGCCGTTGCGCCAAGAAACGCGCCAGATTCCGCCCATAGGCGCCGGTGGCTTCCATGCACAGGTGGGCTCCACGAGCTCCGTGGTGGTCCAACCAGTCAAAAAAGTGCCGATGACCAGCAGGATTGTTGGGAAAGGCTTTGCTGCGATACTTCCCTTCTGGGGTCAGGAGAGCCGCATCGAACTTGGCCTTGGCCACGTCGATGCCGACAAAAAGGATGGGCTCTGTCATATCGATCTCCTTGCAAAGGATAATGGTGATCTACGGACCATGCCAGTTCATCCTTATGGGTGCAGGCTCTTGCCGATGGCAGGCCTTGGATACCGTCCGAACCTACTGGCAAAGGTGAGGCAACTGATTGATCTGGAACGCAGGATCAAGTCCTTAGGCTACTTACAATCTTGTTTGCCTCGCTCCGGGGATCAGCCGAAGGGTACCAACCTTGTCGGGCTGGCTCCAAGACATAATGGCTACTTTGTTCCAGAAATAGGGTGAGATTTGCGGTGCTGATCAGCTTGCTAGGGTATTGGCAAAGCACGGCACCCCAGGCGGCGCCGCCCTCGCTGTTTTCGATAGGTTGGATCACCGCCATATCGATACCCGTCTGCTCTAGCGCCTTGCCTCGTTCCGCTGCGCAGAGGGGCGGCGGTTGTCGTAGATACTGGGTGCGACCTGAGCGTAACGCCTCGCCTATGGCAATCTCGAAAGGGGCGGGGAGCTTCACGGCTTGTCGCAGTCCGAGACACGTATCGAATCGTGTCTGGTCAGTCTTGGGAACCGCGCGGCCTAGCAGAATGCTTTGGCCATCTCGAAACTGCAGCACCAAAGCGACAGCAATCGGAGTTTCCGCAAGGAGAGCGTCGCAAAAAGACTCTGGCACGGCATCCGCGCGGCTCTCGCCAAGGATGCGATGCTGCACGGCAAGGGCTGCGGCCTGCAATTCGCGCAGAGAAAACATCTCGCGGAGAACGCCTTGTGCGCCGCGATCGAGAAAGTAGAGGAGGACGAGGATGGCCAAGAAGGGCAGACTGACCTGTAACCAAGCGAGGGGACGTAACGCGGCCCACCAAGGAACAGGCTGCCAATGCACCTCTAAGGTCCAGGGATAATCGGGCATTGCCACGCGCAGCAAGTGAGTCGTAGGCACCATCCCCTGTGCTGGGCCCCAGCTGCCATCCTGGTGCAGTTCCGCCAGGAGCTTTTGGTGCTTGTAGAGGTAGACTTGGGTGTATTCGCTGGCGGTGTCGATGCGGATCTCTTGGAGAGGGGTTGGTCGACCCAGATAGCCAATCCTTTTCCCGCTGGCATCATGCAAAGAGATGCGTATGGGAACGATCCAATGATGATAATGCGGCGCATAGCGGGGATCGGCAAGAAGCCAGTCGCTGCGGTTGCCGATGGGCGTAAATTCTTTGGATGGAGCAAGCGGAATAGGACTTTGTGATGGATTGGTAGACCAGACGACGGTGTCGCCGTCGGCGCTTAGCACATTGATGGCGAGGGAGCCTTGGTGGCTTTGTTGAAAACTGCGCAGGATGGCGCGGCTCTGGGCATCGGGGAAGGGGGACTGCCCCGGTTGATAGCGCAAGACTTGCGCAAGGAAAACCAAGTCATGGAAATTCTCATCGATGCGGGTGCGAATCTTCTGCGCCAGCTTCTCCAGTTTCAGCAACTGGGCCTCTGTACGGGTTTCTTGTTGGCGTTGGATCTCGGTGCGAACCTGCCAAAGATAGAGCAGCAGGAAGAGCGCCCCGATGCCCAGAAAAAACAGGCGGAACATTCGCCGCAAACGGCCTTGCTGCTGACGAATCCGCGCAGAGCTATGATTCGATCCTGCCAGGAAGGCCTCAGCGCTCGTCATGCGTTACCTTTGGTCGGGTACTTTCGGCTTGCAGCGCCGTCGAAATGCTCTGCAGCAGTGCCTTCCCAGCGGCCTGCAGGATCAGGAGTTCGGGGCTCTTGCCGGCGGCAAGGCTGGTCGCGCAGATTTCGAGCTGCTGATGATATTGCTGATGGGCGTGCAAAATTTCGTCTCTGAGCGCAAGAGACAGGCCGGAAATGCTCCGATCCAACGGACAGGAAAAGGCATCGCGAGAGCTGATTTGCTGCAGCCAGGCCGGATTGGTACGTAGCAGGGCCTGGATAGTGGTCTGATAATCGAGGGCCTCGGCATAGAGCTGTAGCAGATCGGCGGTCTCGTCCTCGCGATGGTCACGGTGTAGTTCGCGATGTTGCAGCCAGTCGGGAATGGCCTCGGCAAACATCGGTCGAGCAATGGCGAAGCCCTGCAGAAAAGGTGCTTGCATCGCCAGCAAGACCCTGCGGATGGACCGCGTTTCCACCCCTTCGACTACCACCTGTAAGCCTTGGGAGCGCCCCAACTCGAGTAGGGCATGGAGAAAATGCAGATCGTTGGGAGATTCGCCTAAATGCAGCACAAAGGCCTGATCGATTTTGATTTCATCTACCGGTAGTTCCTTCATGTAGAGCAAGGAGGCATAGCCCGTGCCAACGTCATCGAGACCGACGCGGTAGCCGTCCTGCTGCAACTGACGGATAGAGAGTGCGCTAAAGTCGAGGGAGAGGAGCTCATCACTCTCGAGGATCTCGAGGAGCAGCGCTGTCGGTGGCATGCGGCAGTCGTGTAGCAACTTGCGCAAGCGCTGGAGGTTTTGGGCGTTGGCTAAAAAGCTTGGGGGAATATTCAGGGATACCCAGATCTCACTCCCCTGTTCCTGCCAGAGGCGCCAGTCCTGGGCGATCTGCTGCAGTACCTGTTCGCTTAATGTCCATTGGTCTTCCGAGGAGAGAAACGGAAGAAAATCGCCAGGCGAAATGGCCCGCTCGCCATTGGCAAGCCGTGCCAGGGCCTCGACGCCAACGATGCGATCCTGCAGCGCATCGACGATGGGCTGGTACTGCAAGACCACTTTTCCTGCTCGCAACAATTCGACCATCTGCTGTCGCAAGCCTGGTCCCTGATCGGCAAAAAAGCACCAATACTGGGAGCGTGTCGCCTTATCTTCCTTGGCCTGATAGAGGGCATGATCGGCTTGGCGTAGCAGCAGGTCGGCATCGCCGGGTTCGATTTCCGGCTGCGGATAAAAGGTCACCCCCGCGCTGAGGCGCACCCGAATGGCGGGCAATTCGGCCAAGGCGAAGGGCTGTGCCAAGAGATGTCCAACTTTCTGCAACAAGGTGGATACTTGCTCCCGAGACTGCAGCATATCCCAAACCAGAACGAACTCGTCGCCTCCCAAACGCGCGACGTGGTCGCTCTGACGCAGAGCTTCGCGCAGGCGCTTGGCCACCTCCTGCAGCAGGGCATCGCCGGCGGCATGGCCATATTGATCATTCACCGGCTTGAAATCGTCGAGATCAAGCATGGCGACGGCGAGCAGGTGCCCTTTGCGTTGCGCTCGCGCCATGGCTGCCTGCAAAAATTGGCTAAGGCCGCGACGATTGGGCAGGCCGGTGAGGGCGTCGTGCTGAGCGAGATGGCTCTGGCGTTGCCGCTCCGCCGAAAGAGCAGCCTTGAGGTGGATTTCGTCGAGACCGTGGCCGACAAGCAGGGCAATACGATGCATCACTTCCATGATCTCGCCATCGAAGAAATCGACTCGATCACTCACGACATTGAGCATGGCCCAGCGCTCCTCAAGATGAACGATGGGTAGGGTAGCGACACTACGCCAGTGGTTTTCTGTGGCCTGCTCGTGCCAGGGGGTATGGGGGGTAAAGAGACCGAGATAATCAGCGATGACCAAATGGGTGTTTTCTCGCCAAGCGCGGGAGGTAAGAGACTGCCCATTGGGGATGTCCTGGGGATCAATCGTCCAGCGCCGAGCCAGGATCCAATCGACGTTGGGGCCAGCCATGGCGAGGGCCTCAAAGACGCCCTCGGCATTGGGGCGGACGATGAAGGCGGCATTGAAGAGCCCACTATGCACCAAGGCGTCGCAAATTTCCTGCAACATCTGCGCCCCGTCGCGGGCGCGCAGGGCGATATCGCCGGCACTGAGCATAGTTTTTTGCAGGGTACGGATGGCGTGCAGGGTCTGGGTGACTTGGCGTTGACGCAGAAATGCCGCTAGATCATCGCCCAGGCGCTCCAGGAGATCGACAATTTCGTTGGGAAAGGCGGTATTCGCATATCGGTATAGGGAGAGAACACCATGGCTGCCGTCCGGCCAAAAGAAGGGTGTATAGATGCTGCCCCCCATCTGATACTTCTGGATTAACGGAAACCAGGGGGCAAAGAGGGGATCGTTGGCCTCAAAAAGCAGTGTACGCTGTTCGGCAATGGCGCGACCGGAAGGCGATGGTGGTGCGTCAATGCCCCCCTGCACATAAATCTGTAGCTGGCTCAGCGGCGTTCCCAAAGGACCGGCATGCGCCGCGATCTGGATGACATCGCCGCTGCTATTATGTCCGATCCAGACGGCGGCAAGGTGCATGTGCTCTACCAGAATTTGGCAGAAACGCACGAGCACCGTCGCAATATTTTCGTGATCCTCAACGTTGGCAAAGAGCCGGTTGATTTCTGTTACCGACTGCAAAAAACTGTCGCGAATTTGCAGTTCGCGGTTGCGTTCCCACAGATCGCGGGAATGCTCCGCAAGTCGATCTTCCAAGCCGCGTTTGGCGCGCTCGAGAGCTAGGATAGCGGTGCTGCGTTCCGTCATCATGGCACCGGCAATCAAGCCAATGGTCTCCATGACCATGCCGACCAACAGCGCGGTGGTCTCCGGAAAAATGAACAGAGGGTTTGCATACGGGCCGAACCCCCGACTGGTGGCGAGCAAGGCGGTCAGGAAACCGAATAAAGCCAATGGATAGACCAGCTTTACGGAGAACGTCGCCAATAACCATAAAAAGGGAAAGATTAGGAGAATGACCGCGGCCTCGGCGAGATTTTCGCGAGGAAAATGTTGAAAGAAGAGAAGTAGGATAGTCCCTTCGAGGAGCAGCGCATACGCCAGAAAAGAGCGCCAGCGCTGTAGACCGCCGCCATGCCCGCGTAGCAAGATCAGAAGGAGTACCGTGACATTGAGAAAGGCGGCACTCTGCGCCAAGGTCCAGTAGAGGATCAGGTGTACGGTATTGGGGCCCTGGGCGTGCGTCAGTAAACGCGCACCCAGGAGTAGTAACAGGGTGCCGAGGAGCGCTGGAACAAAAACGACGAAAAGCAGGAAAAACAGCGTGGAGCGTACCTGCTGAAAGCCGTTCCAATGCGGCGAAACGCGGTGCAAAAGCCAGCAGCCGAGCCAAGGGGTACCCACCAGCACCAGGCTCGCCCAGAGGTTGATGCCCCAAGGTAGATGCCCAAAAAAGCCATTTTCCAACAGACGGGTGAGAAAGAGCACAGGGACAACGCGTGCCCCCCAGACCAGTAGACCATAAGCGACGACGCCCTGAGCCGCCCAGATGGGCCAGAATTGGCTAGGAAGGTGCGGTGAAAATAGTAAATTACTGAGGCCACTGGCAAGTAGCACCCCCAAAAATAATCCAATATTCACCCGCAGCCATTTGCTGCGTGACCAGTGCGTAGCGGTATCGGTAAGGGAGATCTCTACCGGAGCGGGCAGATAGGCTACGGCGGTCATGTTTCTATCGCCTACGAAGACATGTTGGAAAGGAACATACTCAACTTTCCTCGTCCGCCGCGCGGATGGCGGCAAAAAGGAGGGGCTGCAGATTCTCTTCGATTTCCTGCAGACGTTGTTTGACGCCTTGGGGGGATTGCTGATCGACTTCTCGAAGCTTGCCGTAGGCTTCCAAAATCGGTTTCGTCTGCAGGCTGGGATAGAGCCGCAGGTACTGCAATAGCGGACTGCGCTCGAGAAATTCGACGGGAGAAAGCTCGCTCATTTCGGCAGACAGGCTGTAGAGGAGTGGTCGGCGTAGGACGTGTGCGGCATAAGCGCCGAGCAGGGAGCCAGGCGATTCTGGCCTTGGAAAGGTGGGATCTGAACGCAAGTACTGCACGAAGGCGGTAGCATCCATCGGGCGCGCGATGGCGTATCCCTGAACCAAGTCCTGGCTGAGGTTGCCCATGGCCTCGAGAATCGCGGGGGTCTCGACCCCCTCCACGATCAGTGTCGCGCCAAGGCCATCGGCGAGAAATTTCATGCTTTGCACAAAAGCGATGATTTTCGGTTCGCGCGCTAGATCTTTGACCAGTTCTTGGTCGAGTTTGATTTTTTTGATGGGGAGGTTCTTCAGGCGCAATAAGGAGGAGTAGGCACTGCCAATATCATCGAGGGCAATTTGAGCGCCAGTTTCGCACAGATGCTCGAGGCGCTGTACCGCGATGTCCCCCTGCAAAAAATCGCCACTTTCGAGCAATTCCAGGGTAATGCGCTCGGCAGAAATGGGGCTTCCTTGCACTACTCCCAAAAAGCAGGGCACACAGTCGCGATCTTCCATAAAGTCAGGGTCGACATTGAAAGACATCTCCAGGCAATAGCCTTCGGCATCGAGTTTTTCGAGGAGCCGTAGTCCGGCGCTCAGCATCAGGCGACTCAGTTCGCGACGCTGCTCGAGGGTAAGAAAGGGTAGGAATTGCCGCGGTTGCAGGAGATTGCCGCTATCCGTGCGGACCCGAGCCAGCACTTCGAACCCTGTGACCCGCTGCTGAAAGAGCGAGTAGACGGGTTGGAAGAAGGCGATCACACCCTCTGGAAACCTCCATGTTTCTTTGGGCAGACCAAAAACCTTCTGGGTAACGGGGCTGCCACGAGTGCCGTCCGGTACGGAATCGAAACGGCTATGGTTTTTGGTCATGGGTCGTGCTGTTCTCCTGGGTTACAACGGACAGCACTCATCCTTCGTCGTCGCTGCCTCCTACCATCAATATAGACCAAAGATCCAAACCGGCAAGCTTGCAGGGGTCCGTTACGGAGTCAGTGCAATCTGTTGGAGGCCCAGGGTCTCTGGCCAGCCAAAGAGCAGGTTCAGGTTTTGCACCGCTTGCCCTGCCGCTCCCTTGACCAAGTTGTCGATGGTGCTGAGCACCACCACCTGCCCCGGTCGCGGTTGGTGGATCGCTAGCCGGCAGGTATTGGCTCCGCGCACACTGCGGGTGCTGGGGTGACTACCGAAGGGCAGAAGATCGACAAAGGGCTCCTCCCGGTACCGTTCGGCGAAGAGCTCCTGGAGCTCGGCATCGGCACGGGGGGCTTGCAGGCGGGCATAGAGGGTGGCGTGAATACCGCGAATCATCGGCATCAGGTGCGGGGTAAACTGCAGCTCGATGTTTTTACCGCCAATCTCGCTCAAGGTGGCCTCGATCTCCGGCCGGTGGCGGTGTCCGCTAACACCATAGGCCGCTACATTGTCGGCGCTCTCGGGCAGGATGAGGCCGACGCGGGCGCTACGACCGGCGCCACTTACCCCAGATTTGCAATCGGCGATGATGCCTTCCGGCGCGATCCAGCCGGCGCTGAGCAAAGGCGCAAGCCCCAGGGTTACGGCGGTGGGATAGCAGCCGGGGTTGGCAACCAAGGTGCTGCCGCGGATCCGTTCACGAAACAATTCCGGCAATCCGTAGGCCGCCGTTGGTAAAAGATCCGGGCAGGTATGCCCAAGTCCATACCAGTGGTGGAACTGTTCTTGGTCTTTGAGGCGAAAGTCGGCGCTCAGATCGATAACGCGCACCCCCGCCGCGAGGAGCTGCGGTGCCATTTCCATGGCAACGCCATGGGGAGTGGCGAAAAAAACGGCATCGAGTTGGCACAGTTCTTCGATACTGGGGGTCGAGAAGCAGAGATCCGTGAGGCCGCGTAAATTGGGAAAGAGCAGCTCGACCCGCTCGCCAGCTTCGCCGCGGGAGCTTACATAAGCAATCTCCACCTCGGGGTGGGGAAGGAGCAAGCGCAGTAGCTCCACCCCGGTATATCCCGTACCGCCAACAATGCCCACCCGAATCATTGCGATTCCCCCAAAATTTTTTGGATCCAAAACAAAAGCCGCCCGAAGGCGGCTCGCTGTGGCACCAGGACGCGCTTAGCGCTTGGAGAACTGGTGACTGCGCCGCGCCTTGTGCTTGCCGACCTTCTTGCGCTCCACTTCGCGCGCGTCGCGGGTAACGAAACCGGCGCTGCGCAGAGGGCGGCGCAGGGTTTCGTCGTAGGCCATGAGGGCGCGGGTAATGCCGTGGCGAATGGCGCCGGCCTGCCCGCTGGCACCGCCGCCGCTGACATTGACAAGGATGTCAAACTGGCTGCCGTTGCCGGTAAGTTCCAGGGGCTGTAGCACAATCATCCGCGAGGTTTCGCGGCCAAAGTACTCTTCCAGGCTGCGCTTGTTGATGCTGATCTTACCGGTACCACGACGCAGGTAGACCCGCGCAGTGGCACTCTTGCGACGACCGGTTCCGTAATATTGTTCCATGCCAAATCCGCCTTACAATTGCAAAGGTTGCGGTTGCTGTGCCGCGTGGGGATGCTGACTGCCTGCGTAGACTTTGAGCTTGCGATACATGGCCCGACCCAAGGGATTCTTGGGAAGCATACCCTTGACGGCGATTTCGATGACGCGCTCTGGGTGTGTTTCCATCATCTTCTCGAAAGACGCGCTTTTCAGGTTACCGACGTAGCCGGTGTGACGATAATACATCTTGTCTTTGGCCTTATTGCCGGTCACTGCCACCTTGTCGGCATTGATTACGACGATGTAGTCACCGATGTCGGCATGGGGGGTGAACTCTGGCTTGTGCTTGCCGCGCAGACGGCGAGCAATTTCCGTCGACAAACGGCCGAGGACTTTGTCCGTGGCGTCGATGATAAACCAATCCCCTTGCACTTCGTGGGATTTGGCAGAATAGGTTTTCATGGAGCACTCCGCTATACGCGTCTCTACTGTCAAGGCGCGAAAGATTACCCGGATGCACCCTTGCTGTCAATGAAAAAAGCGCTTTGCGTGCCGGTGTTTCGCTCCCTGAGATTGGCGCGCAAGAAGATCATGGCGCGACGATAGCGCTGGAGTTCTTGATCCACAGCCAAGACTTCATCCATTGCTTCGGCGGGACTCGCTTCGGGCAAATGGCGGAGAAACGTCTGCCAGCGCTCGTCGATACGCTCCTGGCTAACCAATAAGGCGTCGAGAATGCTGATGCAATCTGGGGTATTGGGCTCGTTGGGGTTACAGAGTTTGCGGAGGATTTGCGTGCTGTCCATGGCGACCTGCTTTGCGGAAAATCTTTCTGTACTGCCGAATCAGACACGGGCAATGCGCAAAAGTTGCACAAAAAAACCGGGGCATTGCCCCGGTCGTTTACGTGCTGACAAAACCGATTTCAGTGACTTCCGTAGACGCTTTTCTTGGTGAAACGGCCCCGGAAGACCCAGATCTGGTACCAGTTGTACATGATCATTACCGGCACGAATCCGGTCATGAACAGGGTGAACACGGCCAGGGAGTTCGCCGGATTGGCGGCTGCATCGATGGTCCAGGTGCCCGGAACGATGTAGGGGAACATGGTTGCCCACATCGCAGCCCAAAGCAGCGCTACCACGCCCTCGCCCCAGAGCAGGGCAGTAAAGTTATGTCCTGCCGAGTGGTTGCTCATCGATTTGAAAGCGAAGAACAGTACAATGATCATCCACAATGCCCACACCCACCAGTTGGGACCAGTCCACTTGGCAGCAGCCCAAGGGAAGATGGCGTAGGACCAAACCAAGGTGATGACGATGGCTGCCAGGGCCAGCAATGAAAAAAGGCTAGTCCAACCCTTGGCGCGCTCATGGATGACATCACCAGGCACGAAGCGAGCGCAGAGATACAGTCCGCCCGCTAGGCTCGCAGCAATTACCGCCCCCACACCCGTCCAGAGGCTGAAGGGAGTGAGAAAGTCCAAGGCGCCACCGGCAAAATGCAATATCGGAGTGTGATAGCCGGTAGAGGCAATTTGTGCCGCCATGCCCGACTTCAACGGAAAGCCTTGTAGGGTCGCCCCGAGAGCAACGCCGGCAAAGAAGGGGGCAATCAAACTGCCTAGGGCAAAGAACCAGCCCCAAAGCTTGCGGCTGCTACGGGCATGGATATGAAACTCGAACGCTACTGCCCGCATAATGATCGCCCATAGAGCAAGCATCAGGGGGATCATCAGGTAGTTGAAAGCGGAACCGTAGACAACAGGAAAAGCGCCAAAGAGAACGCCGCCGGCTACTACCAGCCAAGTCTCGTTGCCATCCCAGAAGCCGGCCATCGACGCCATGATGGCGCCGCGCTCGTCTTCATCCTTGGAGAAGAGGGCAAAAATGCCGGCGCCGAGGTCGGCACCGTCCAGGGCAATGTAAAAAAGGAACATCAAGGCCAAAAGGAGCCACCACCAGGTGGACAAGGCCGAAGTGATGCGAACGATATCGTGGGTAAAATCCATGGTGACCTCCGTAAATCCGGGGCGGGGCTTACCCGCCCCGCTGGGGCTTAACGCTCGGGCTTCAAGGTCGGCTTGGCAAAGGTGGTCTGCACGTGACCACCGCCTGCCTGGCTGCCTTCTTCCTCGTGATGGTGAAACAGCGTCTCCGACGGCGCAATGCCATCCACACCCTTGGCGATGACCCGGCTGAAGAAGTACCAAGCACCGGCCCAGACCACGAGCTCGAAGACGATGTAGCCAGCAAACCAGACGACTTCCTGCATTACCGACATGTTGCTCACCCCTTCATAGGTGCGCATCAAGCCATAGACCACCCAGGGCTGGCGACCAATCTCGCGTACCCACCAACCGGTCCAGATGGCCAAGTACGGCAGGAAGGCAGAGAAGACGACGGCGCGCAAGAACCAAGGATGCTGACGCAAGGCTTGGGCGTTGAACTTGCCGCGCAGCCGCAACCAGTTACCCCAGAGGGCGACAAAGAACAAGAAGAAGCCGATCGCAACCATGGCGCGGAAGGAATAGAAAGGCACCCAAACGTCCGGCCGATCCTGCACGGGGTAATGATCCAATCCCTTCACTACGCCATTCCAAGTGTGGGTTTCGAGCAGGCTCAAAACATGGGGGATCGAAATCTGGAAGACGTTACCATCATTGTTGGCATTCGGGATGGCAATCAGATTCCAGCTGGTATTCGGCTTGCCGTCCGGAAGATAGGTGTGGTAGTGCCCTTCCATGGCCGCCAAAGAGGTCGGTTGGGTATCCGCCACGTCCTTACCCACACTGTCACCAATGAAGATCTGCAAAGGAGTGACGACGAGCAAGGCAAGCAGAGTTGGCTTGAGCATCTTGGTAAAAAGATCGGCGTTGCGGTTCTTCAGGATGAACCACGCGCTAACGCCAGCCATGACGAAGAGGGAGAGCTCAAGGGTAGCCATCCACATGTGCGGAAAGCCCCAAATGAAGTTATCGTTGAGGATGGCATGCCACCAGTTGGTGACCTGGAAAAGACCATCTTTCAGGACGACACCGTTGGGGGTCTGCATCCAGGAGTTGGCGACCAGAATCCACATCGCCGAAAGACTGGAAGAAAGCCCGACGTTGAAGGTGGCGAAGGCATGCATGCCCTTACTGACTTTGCCCCAGCCAAAGACCATGAGACCGATGAAGCCCGCTTCGTACATGAAGGCGGTAATGGTCTCAAAGCCCA
>NZ_JAVRKK010000040.1:0-17771 GCF_031962545.1 Candidatus Igneacidithiobacillus taiwanensis | reverse complement strand
TCGAGACGGCTGCCTGTGTGTCGGCCGAGAGCCGGGTCGACAGCCTGCAAAAGGAGCTTGCTGCCGTCCGCGCCGGCGACCCCAATTACCAGCGGCTGCAAGCAAAACTGGCCGATCTGCAGAATCGTCTCAACCAGTCGCAACAGCGCGAGGCGGATTTGCGTCGCAAACTCAACGAATTGATCCAAATTGAAAAGAGCGCGCACCTGGCGGGAGGAAGATAAGTTGGCCAAATCCGCAAAGGTGCTCCTCGTTGACGACGATGTCGATCTCTTGCGGCTGCTGTCTTTGCGCCTAAAAAATGCCGACTATCAGGTCAGCACCGCCATGAACGGGCGCGAGGCCCTCTCTCTCCTGGCCGTGGAACATCCTACCCTGGTCATCACCGACCTGAAGATGGACGAGATGGATGGCATGGCCTTACTCGACGCCATTCGCCGCGACTACCCGACCCTGCCGGTCATCATTCTCACCGCCCACGGCTCCATTCCCGATGCCCTCCTGGCCGCCAACCAAGGGGTCTTTGCATTCTTGACCAAACCCTTCGATGGCAAAGAATTGATGGCTGAGGTGGAGCGCGCGGTTCAACTCACCGCCGCCACCCCGCAGGGGAAAAAGGGGAAAGGTGACGACAGTTGGGCGCGCATCCTGACCCGCAGCGCTAAAATGCAGGCCCTGCTCGATCAAGCTCGCCTCGTTGCTGCCGCCGATGCCAGCGTCTTTATTCACGGCGCCAGCGGTACCGGCAAGGAACTATTAGCCCAGGCCATTCATCAGGCGAGCATCCGCCGCGATCGTCCCTTCATCGCCGTCAACTGCGGCGCCTTCCCGGAGCAACTCCTGGAGTCCGAGCTCTTTGGCCATAAAAAGGGCGCCTTCACCGGTGCCGCCAGCTCGCATGTGGGGCTCTTCCAAGCTGCCGACGGTGGCACCCTCTTTCTGGATGAAATTGGCGACATGCCCTTAGCCCTGCAAGTGAAACTCTTGCGTGCCCTGCAGGAGCGCCAGATCCGCCCGGTGGGATCGACGGAAACCATCCCCGTCGACGTGCGAGTGATTTCCGCCAGCCACCGCGATCTCGAACACGAAATGGCGCAGCGCAATTTCCGCGACGATCTCTACTATCGACTCTGCGTTGTTACCCTCGAGCTGCCCACCCTCGCCGAGCGTGCCGAAGACATTCCTCTCCTCGCCGAGCACTTTCTGCGCGAGGCTGCCTTGCGCAATCGTAAAGATGTACGCGGCATCGCTCCCGACGCCATGGAGCTCCTCGTTACTGCCCCCTGGCCGGGCAACGTGCGCCAGCTTGCCAACGTCATCGAGCAGGCAGTCGTCTTGTCTACCACACCGCGCATTGGTGCGCCGCTGATTCGTCATGCCCTGCGCGACCGCGATGGCGAGGTAGTTTCCCTGGCCGATGCCAAAAGTCGCTTCGAGATGAACTATCTCATCCAGATCATGCGCATGACCCGCGGCAACGTGAGTCAGGCGGCCCAACTGGCGCAGCGCAATCGCACCGAGTTTTATCGCCTATTGCGTCGGTATCACCTCGATCCAGCCGCCTTCAAGGAGGATGATGCTGGCGAAGAGTCTTGAGGAGGCCCTATGGTAAACTTTCTCGCCGTTATCGAAGTCCTGATTGCCCTGACCGTCCTCGCTTTCCTTTTCGTTACTTTTCTATACCTGGTCGCACCCCAATCTCTCGACGCCTTTTTACGGCGGATCGGGTTACAGCGCGGGATTGGCGTGTTGAACGCTCGCAACGTCTTTGCCGTGTTGCGCCAACTCGGTCTGCTGCTCCTGGTGCTTGGGCTCGTTACCCTGGCGATGATCTTTTTTCAAGCCTGGCCACGGGGCTGGCTGATTCCTGCCATTCAGGAACTGGTGAT
The DNA here is from genome assembly GCF_031962545.1 of Candidatus Igneacidithiobacillus taiwanensis. Classification (NCBI taxonomy): domain Bacteria; kingdom Pseudomonadati; phylum Pseudomonadota; class Acidithiobacillia; order Acidithiobacillales; family Acidithiobacillaceae; genus Igneacidithiobacillus; species Candidatus Igneacidithiobacillus taiwanensis. Next base: position 15,882 of record NZ_JAVRKK010000040.1, on the reverse strand, counting down.
GGCGGCGATCCTGTTTTTGGTCGGCTACCTGGGTGTGAAAGGCAAGCAAAAGTCGTGATCGGATGAGCGGCATTCAGACTAGCGTTGCGCAGCAGGCCTTTACCGCGGCGGTAGCGCAGGCGGCGGCGAGTGCTTTTGCCGAGCTCATGCAGGAAAACGAAATCGCGGCGTTTCTCGACAGCCTCGATGCGGACACTCTCCAACATCTGCAGAACGCTCAGCGCGAGCATTTTGCTTGGCTGCTACAGGAGGAAGATGCCGAGACCCGCGATGCGCGCAGTCGCGCCATCGGAATGATCCACCAACGTCTAGAGCTACCCGCCGACTGGCTGGTCTTTGCCAGTGGCCTCTTTGCCACCCATCTGCGCGGCGCCTTGCAAGAGTTACTACCGAAATCGGGAGAGGAAGAAATTACTCGCCGCTTGGCCATCGACCTGGTGCAGCAACTGCGTGGTATGCGTGTGGCCAATGACGAAGAGGAGGCAATCATCGATCACATCGACCTGCTGCTCCTGAGCGAGGCCGATGAGCAGAAATTGCTGCAGAGTATGCTCGACAAAATCGTTCTCTTACCTGGGATAGACGGCGCTTGGATTGGCAAACCCCAACCCAACGGCACCCTCGAAGCCATTACCATTGCCGGCGCCGACATGGCGAGTTACCTGGAGCATGTGGATATCCGCGTCGACCAGGGCGCTACGGCACAAGGCCCCATGGGTCGCGCTTGGCGTTCCGGGAAAGCAGTCGCGGTGGCCGATTTGCAGTCGGATCCGTTGTTTGCACCTTGGCGAGAGATTGCCCAGAGCCATGGTTCTTGGCGCAGCACCATGGCTCTGCCCATTTATGTGGGCGGTACCCAGCAGGCCTTGTGCGGCATCTACAGCCGTATTCCCCGCTACTTTTCGGCCGGACAGCGCCGCCGCACCTTTCTGCATCTCGCGCGCATGTTGGGCGTTGCCCTCGAGCGGCAGGAACAGCAGGCGCGTCTAAAACGCAGTCACCGGCTCTACCAGATTTTTTTGCGCGAGGGCGACATCTTGATGCGCTCGCGTTCGCCGCAAACCATCCTGCGTCGCACCTGTCATCGTCTGGTAGAACACGATTTCTTTACCACCGCCTTTGTCCTCCAGCCCAACGCCAGCGGCTATTTCGTTCCCCTCACTGCTGCGGGTAAGACCAGCCATCTCGTCGGCCAGTTACGTCTGTCACTGGAGGATTGCGGTCCGCCAACGCTTTTTCACCGTGCTTGGCGAGAGGGACGTTTGCATTATCGCAATACGGAGGAGGAGACGTCCTACCCGGGCACGACGCTAAATTTTGCCGCCTTTGGCTGGAACAGCTTGGCGGCAGTGCCCATTCTGCATGAGGCCGCAGTGTGGGCGCTATTAGTCGTCACCAGCGATCTGTATAACTACTTTGACAATACCCTGCTCGCCACCCTGGCGCGCACGGCCAAACTCTTGGGTTTTGGATTGGATGAGTTGGCCTTGAAAAATCGCATCGAGGCAGAGCGGGAAGAGCAAAGCTGGCGCGCCGAGCACGACCCCCTCACCAGCCTCAGCAACCGCAGCGGCTATTTACGGATGCTGCCAACACTCCTGCAACGTAATCGTGAGGCCGATCGACTCTTGGCCGTGGGTATGATGGATCTCGACAACTTCAAAATCATCAACGATACCCACGGCCATGCCGCCGGCGACGAGGTGCTACAATGGATTGCCGAGCGCTTGCTCGCAGCTTTGCGTCAGGACGATCTGGTGGCCCGCTTTGGTGGCGACGAGTTCGCTTTGGCGCTAACCGACCTGCGTTCCATGGAGGATCTCGAGGCTATCCTGCGGCGTGTGGAAGAGACGCTGCGCGCCCCGATACCTCTCAGCAATGGCCACTCGGTACAAGTGGGGGCGAGCTTGGGCATCACCCTATACCCCTTTGACGAAGCCTCCGAAGAAATCCTCTTGCGTCACGCCGATCAAGCCCTCTACGCCAGCAAGGCGCAAAAGCTGCACCGATCCCGCTTCTATTTGCTCTACGATGGTCTCGACCAAGATCTCCTCGCAGACCCAGCCTCATCGCCTCGGTGAGGTATCTCCATCGGGAGCCGGCGCTTGCTCGCAGAACTCCAATGCTGCCGAATTCAAGCAGTAGCGCAATCCCGTAGGCGCCGGGCCATCCGGGAAGACATGCCCCAAGTGGCTATCGCAGCGGGCACAGCGAATCTCGGTGCGGATCATGCCGTGGCTGGTATCGCGCACTTCGCGCACATGGTCGGCAGCAAAAGGAGCATAAAAGCTGGGCCAGCCGGTGCCCGAATCAAACTTGGTCTGCGAACGAAACAGAGGCAGCTGACAGAGAGTGCAGACAAAAACACCTTGCCGCTTTTCCTCCAATAGGCCACCGCAAAAAGGTGGCTCGGTGCCATGCTCAAAAAGCACATGGCGCACCGCGGCGGATAGATGCCGGGCTCGGTGCTCGCGCTCGGCACTTGTTAGGGGTCGGAGATCATATCCGGCAGAGGATGTGTTCATGTGTCCCCCTTTTTGCGATATTGCGGAAAAATTTGTGCCAAGGCACGGATTTTCGGTTGGGCGACGGCACAGATGTAGGGTTGCTCCGGATTCCGGCGAGCGTAATCCTGATGATAGTCCTCCGCGGTATAAAAGGCCTCTAAGGGCTCGATCTCGGTCACTATGGGCTGGACGAAGTAGCGCTCTCGCTCGAGTTGCGCGATGTAGGCACGGATCATATCGGCCTGGGCATCGTTGAGGAAAAAGATGGCAGAGCGATATTGGCGACCGATATCGTTACCTTGGCGGTCCTTTTGCGTTGGATCGTGCGCAACGCCAAAAAACACCTGCAGGATCTGGCCAAAGTGCAATGCCTTGGGGTCGTAGCGCAAATCGACGGCTTCCGCATGGCCAGTGGCACCACTGCATACCCGCTTGTAATCAGCATCCGCAGCAGTGCCGCCGGTGTAGCCCGAAGTCACCGAGAGTACACCGTGCAGATCTCGATACACGCCCTCCACGCACCAGAAACATCCGCCCGCCAAAACAATCCGCCCGGGGGCATCAGCCTCGGGATCCTGCCATTCCGGAACTGGTACAGAGACGGCCATTTGCAATCACTCCCCTTCCATACCCAATGCCAACGAGTCTAGGGAGCCCACCGCCTGCTGGCAAGGCAGTTGACCCTCGTACCTTGGGCAACGCATAATCTTGGGCCCCTGGGGGGTGTAGCTCAGCCGGTAGAGCAGCGGCCTTTTAAGCCGTGGGTCGAGGGTTCGAATCCCTCCGCTCCCACCAAATAAAACAAGGGCTTATGCTTCCGCATGGGCCCTTTTCTTTTGCCCGCGGGACACTGGTGGGACACCAAGCCGCAAGCATGGGGCAAAAATCGCAACCATATGCAGACCCTCAACACCCTTCCCGAATTGTGGATAAGTGCCCTTTTTTGGCTGGAACTGTCCCATGAGTGTCCCATGGGGAGAAAAGCCGGAAGAATTTCCTTTATAATTCATTGCGTTGTGTTTCTTATGCTTCCCCTTTGATAGCCGTTGTTGCGCTTTATTGCCGTGTTGCTATACTGGAAACAGACAGGCCGAGCAGGTGCGTCAACACCTAACCCGGCCCTACCAAGGCAAACTGAGATGGAGCCGCCAATGGATAAGTACAGTTTACCGCATACAGCGCCAGCCCTCACCCTTTGGAGGGCCTGAGCATGGCTACCATAGAGAAACGCCAGAACGACGACGGCAGCGCATCCTATCGCGTCAAGGTGCGCCTCAAGGGGCAGCCGGTACAATCCGCCACCTTTAAACGCCTTACCGATGCCCGCCGCTGGGCACAGGCAACAGAGGCCGCCATTAGGGAGGGGCGTTATTTCCAGACCACGGAAGCCCGCAAGCACACCCTGGGCGACGCTATCGAGCGGTACGAGCGCGAGGCCATGGACCATATTCGCACCCAAGCCGACAGGTTGCGTCATCTGGCATGGTGGAAACAGGAGCTAGGCCACCTTGCGCTTGCAGACGTAACCCCCGCCGCCGTCAAGCAGGCAATGGAGCGCCTAGCCGCCGAGCCGAGCGCCCGCCCTCTCTCTGGTGGCAAAGAGCGCCTACGGAGCGCCGCCACCCTGAACCATTACCGGCAGGCACTTGCCTCTGTCCTGGCCGTTGCCAGTCGTGAATGGGAATGGATGGATAAATCCCCTATGCCCAAGGTGAAAAAGAAACAAGAGCCAAGGGGCCGCGTTCGCTACCTTTCTGACGATGAGCGCGCGCGCCTGCTGGAAGCCTGCAAAGGATCCAGCAACCCTGATCTATACCTTGCCGTCCTGCTGGCGTTGACCACTGGAGGCAGGCAAGCCGAAACCATGGGCGCATCATGGCGGCAGATTGACCTGAACCGCGCCACCCTCACGCTGGAAGAAACGAAGAACGGCAGCCGCCGCACCCTGCACCTTTCCGCCCCCGTCCTGGAGTTGCTCAAGGAACGGGCCAAGGTTCGCCGCCTGGATACGGACTTGCTCTTTCCTTCCAAGGCAAATCCGCGCAAGCCCGTTGATTTGCGCCAGCCGTGGGAAGCGGCACTCAAGAAAGTGGGAATCCAGGACTTCCACTGGCACGATTTGCGGCACACCTTCGCAAGCGTGGCCGCCATGGACGGGGCCACCCTGCCCGAACTCGCCGCCCTGCTGGGACATAAGACGCTGGCGATGGTGCAGCGCTACGCCCATCTAAGCCCTGCCCATACCGCCAGCATTACCGAGCGGCTGGCCGCCAAGCTAATAGGGGGCAACGCATGAGGCGGTTTGTGGCCAAGTATGTAGCCCTGAGCCAGAAGCAAGCCCATCGGCGCGAACGATTGCGGGGGCTGGTTGACCAGGCAGGCATCAAATACGGGCTAAACAGCCTCCAACGGCAAGCCTTCTTCAAAGCCCTGTCCACCATACCGCCGGAGATTGAGAGCGCGCAGAAGGCAAAATTTGCCCAAGACAACGGCATTATGCCCAATGGAATCATTGGCATGTCCGAACCCTTGCCGGAAGTCATGCGGGATTCTGCCATCGCCATGTATGCCGCCCGTTCCGTTACGTTCAGGGATCTTCAGGACGGGGGCACGATTCCGGCCGTCACGGAGGAAGACATGCCCCCCGCCACACGCAAAGCTGCCCTGCGCAAAGGGCGCGCATGGTTTTCCACCCTCAACAGCAAGCCCTGGAGGCACGGCAAGGGGAGGCCAAAGGACGATCTGTTCAACTCCACCGTGCAAAACCTATCTCACACTATCACCGAAGCCCTGAGCCTTCCCCTTGGCCGCGTAACATTCACCCGCGATCCTTACGATAAGTCGCTTGCGAAAGGCCCTGCTTTCGATCTCCTTTGTGCAACTCTGGAGCTTTGGTTTTTTGCACGGACTGTCTCTGCAGAATCGGTTGCCAGCCTACTGAGCCGCAGCACGACAAACTCCAAATAATCTTTTGAGATATGGGAACGACTTATTCCCATTATTACGGGCAACACTTCCGAATCATCCTGACCTCACGCCCACAATTTATGAGGATTCAGAGATGTCTACACAAACGAAACAGACCCAACAGCTTTTCACTGTAAACACCCTGGCCGACTACGATCCAGCCGCGTTCACCAAGGGCGGTCTGCGCCACCTGATTTTCCAGCACGGGGAGGAATTGGAAGCCGTCGGCGCTGTTATTCGCCTTGGCGCGAAGATTCTCATCGACCGGGAACGTCTTTTGGATTGGCTCCGGGAAGGTAATGCAAGGCGGAGGGGCTGAGATGGCACAAGCTGCGCGGACGATCACCAGAAATATAGGTGGAGGGGTATCTGTAACCTTCACGGTCCCCGATCACGTTACCCCAGGGACCGTTTCTTACATGACTGCGGAGTGGGACCCGGATATTCCCACCAAGATGAGCGGCAAAATGAAAAAAAACTATAAACGCGCCCTCAACGAAGCTGTGGCGCTTGTGGGTGTGAAAGCCCTAATTATCGAAGTTTGAAAGTAAGGCCGCCACCTTCAGCCAGGAGCAGCCTTAACGAGATTACGGAGCATAACCTTATGTATAACCTAACTTATTTACCTGATGGTAGCAAGACGGGGGCGTTATGAGTGCCTACAACGCTGCCGAAGAAGCCATTCATGACCAGGACGACGACGAGAAGGACGCAATCACCCCGCCGCCTGTTCCTGATATCGCAGCCATGCTTTATGGGATTATCGGAGAGATCGGAAAAGCTGGCGCTGCTGGCCGCGAAGTTCATCCCGTTGCCGTGGCCGCCGCCGCCTTGGCTTGGCTATCCGCAGAGGTTGGGCGCGACATATATCTGCCCATCGGTGATACCTATCACCACGCCCGCTTATTCCTCCTGCATGTTGGTCGGACAGCGCGTGGCGGCAAAGGTGACAGCTTGGGGCTGGTGAAGCGCATCCGCTCCGAGGTAGCTCGCACCCATGACGGCCTGCTAGGGCAGGAGCATAACGGGGGCTTGTCTACCCGCGAAGGGATCACACTATCGATTCATGACGGATACACCCTGGGCAAGCAGGAGTTCCCGGCCATCACAGACAAGCGCCTCTGGATCGTGGAATCCGAGTTTGCTAACGTCCTGGCCCAAGGCAAGCGCGACGGCAACACCCTATTGCCTGCCTTGCGTGACCTATGGGACGGCATCAGCCTCAAGCCCCTCAACAAGTCCTCGCGTATTTGGGTCAGCGATCCCCACGTTTCCCTGCTGGGGAACATCACGCCGCATGAACTCCGAGCCAGATTTGAGAAGGGCGAAATCATGGGCGGGACACTCAACCGCCTCATGATAATCTGGGCAGAGCGTACATGCCTTGTTCCATTCCCAGCGCAGACGAACGATGGGACTGTGGCGGATCTTGCGGGCAAGGTGGCTTCTGCCCTCTGTTGGGCAAAGGGCGAGTATCCGAACAAACAAAACAGCCGTATGGCGTCCATATCGCCCGCCGCCGCCGACCTTTGGATGAGCGAATATAAGCGGCTTCGCGCTCCCCACCCAGCCGGGGAGATCATCGCCGCCGCTACTGAGCGCCGAGCAGCCTACGCCATGCGCATTGCGCTGCTGTTCGCTATCCTGGACCAGTCGCTGACCATCGAAGCGCATCACTTGCGGGCAGGCATCGCCTGGGCTGATTACGGAGCCGAGAGCGCCGCCTATGTCCTAGCCGTGTTAGACGGCGACAGCCGCAACCGCGAGAAGGAAAGCAAGCTGCTGGAGTTCCTGGGCAACCAACCCGGCAAGGAAGCTGACCGCTGGGCCATCACAAAGGTATGCTTTAAGAACCGCTTATCAGGTGCCGATCTGGACAAGATCCTCACCCCACTCCTAGAGGACGGCCTGATCCTGCGACGCGAAGAAAATCCAAAGGCCGGAGGGCGCAAGAGAGTCGTTTATTCATTGACCACCGCGAAGAATGCGAAGAATGCGAAGAATGAGCAACGGCAGGGCGTTGAGGGCTGCGAAGAAACTGCGAAGTATGGCGAAGTATGGGCACCTGCCGGTCAAACTTCGTAAACTTCGCGCAACCTTCGCACCGCTGAAACCCTTATGGATATTGATTCTTCGCAAACTTCGCAAACTTCGCGCCTAAGCAAAGAAATTTGCCCTCAGTGCGACGGTGGCGGCTGCCCACTGTGTTGGGATGATGACGAGATCATCGAGGAACAGACGGTATGAGCGCCCGCGCCGTACTCTTGGAGATCATCGCCGCCAGGTCCACCGTTCAGACAAAGGGGGAAAACTTGCATCTTCGGAAGATCCCCCGCCGCCTAGCGCTCCGCCTGGGGCTTCTACGGGGCACGAATTGTCACCGTGGAAGCGAAGCCATGGACGACGAAGGCCACCCAGAAAAAGGGCAGGACGCATCGGAAGGCGGTCGGCGGCCATAAATGCGATTTAAGGCTGGTTGATAGTGGCAGCAGTAGGAGAAAGCGCCCCTATCGGTAAGGTGGCCTTAAAAGGCTCGTATGGGGCAGGAAGTGGCATCTGGCACTACGCAGGCGAGATGGTCGATGAAAATTCAGGCACCCGCGTTTGAAGATGAGTACGGGCGCATGACCATCACCGTCCTGATCACGTCATAACGAGCGCCAGGAGGTCCCAGGCTGGTCGATTGTAAGGTATTAAAAACGAGGGGAATTGCGCCAGCGGTGTAACGTCTGGATTTTTCTCTGTGAAAAAAAGTCGCCATGCACGTTCCCCCCCCCAGAAAAATTTGTAACCGTTTCAATATAATCAAATGGTTAGGTAGTCCGCTTTACTCCGCTAAGGCGATTTAAGGCGGGGTAAAGGGGTGGGGTGGTAGGGTAGTACGAGACAGGGGGTTAAAATCGAAATTTGGGGCATTATCGGGGCAGGAGTGAGCATGGGGGTGGTGATGTCTGGGGTAGGGGTTCGCTGGCTTGGGTTAGGACGTGATAGGGAAGTGCTGGGGTTTGTATTGTGCCACATGACGCTTGCAGGTTAGTGCTTGTAGATCAATTAGTTATCCTAAAATGGCACGATGGGTGACAAAGATTGACACACTTTTGAAATAGTCCCTATTAAGGCGATAGCAGTTCCCTTGTTTTTATGAAGTTTTTCGGCTACGGCGCTTCTCAGTCGAGATAAAGGCGGTAGGTGGGAATGAGACTGTTTCGCAAGCAATTGACCAGGGCGGAAGCTCATGGCGGCGGCATTTCATGCGGATCGCTGCAATGCCATTCCGCAGATTGCTTCCTTCGAGATTTTGCGGTTATTACGTCAAAACATCAGTCTGAACTCAGCGCCGGCGGTAGTCCGACATACGCCTGCCCCGCCGCCAGACCATGTGTTGTAGTAAGCCTGGCAATCAAGGGTTGTTCCCTTGTCGCCGACCAGAATGGCCTCTATCGGCTCTGTTCCTGGGACAGTCTGACCAAAGCCGGACCCGAAGGCACCCACACCGCCCGCCTGTGCGCTGGCAAAACCATAGGAAATCGATCCGCTGTTTAAAACGCGGTACTGGCCCTTAAGAACTTCGCCTGTTGGCAGCTTGCAAGTGATTGTCCCCCGTCCTATCCCGGTTTGGTGAATGGTTGCATGAAGGATGCCATCCGCTTGCGCTTGGGCGTTCAAGGGATACAGTGTGGCGTGATAAGTCGCGCACCCTGAGAGGGCGAACGCAATCCAGAAAGATGCAGACAGTCGCGTGAAGATGTTCATAAACCCTCCCCTAGCTCGTCCTTGGTGGTGATTTTAGTCGATGCCCTACAGGCTGCTTGTTGTGCCACATGAAGTCTGCCAAGCGCAAGAAAAATCCACTGTTTCAAGTTGTACCTCCCCCCATCGTGTTATAGTCTGCCAATACCAACGACTACGGAGACTACTATGGAACAAGATACACACCTGCCAAAAGGCTTGGAGCATTTGGTAAGGATCAGCGCCGACGCCCACGAGGCTTTCAAGGAAATACCAGCGGCATCCATACCCAAGGAACTGGAAGGCTTTGCCGACAAGCTGGAGGCCATCCGTGAACTGAGCCACAAGCTGCTTGTTGACCTGGATTGGCTAGAATATGCCGCCAAGAGACTGCGCAAAGGGTCATAAGGGAAACATGATCCCGGAATGGGCAAAGTCATTACCAAAGAACCCGAAAGATTCAGCGGATGCCGAGATCGGCAACCAGTACCTTGTCACCCATCGGGGGCGAACCATGGTGATGGAGTATTTGGGCAACGGTAGTTATCGGGTTATCCATAACGGCCATACCCAAGCCGACCGGACGCTTGATCCGTGGGACACTGGCGGGACACTCAGGGGCAAATAATGCCTGATATACACGATAAGCTACAAAAAGAGGGAGCGTGTAACATGCTGTATTCTTTGCTATAGCGTGCCGTGGCTTGCGGCGGATTGCCCGAAACCGGCCCCCTTTTAAGCCGTGGGTCATGGGTTCGAATCCCATCGCTCCCACCATTCATTTCGTGGCTTGGCCACGCTCAATACGCACCCCAACATCGCGGGTGCCGCGCACGGCGGCAGGCTTGTGGACCGCAACGCGAACCCACGGGGCGCCAAATTCTTCGCGCACAATGCGGGCAATTTCCTCGGCCACCGTCTCGACCAGCTCGGTTTCGGCCCCCTCCAAGTAGTCAACCAGGCGGTCGCAGACGGTCTGGTAGTTGATGGTGGCCTCTACCTTGTCGGTGCGCGCCGCCCGCGCCGCATCGGCGGCAATTTCCAGATCGATAAGAACGGTTTGCGGGACCTCGCGCTCCCAGTCATAAATCCCGATCCGGGTCTGTACCTTGAGTTCGCGCACAAAAAGGGTATCCACCATGGGTTCTCCGTTCCTCTACCGGGCAAAGCCTGTTCTTTGCCGGTGAATCCTTTATGATACCATTTTCGCGCTTGGCTGCCATTGGGGGCGTGCCGCTCTTGGAATTTTACTCGCACTGGCTGGTTTTGTTCTGGTGTTTGGGGGGCTATCTGCTCGGCTCCTTGGCTACCGCCATCTTCGTCAGCCGTGCCCTCGGTCTGCCCGACCCCCGCCAAGCCGGCTCGCAAAATCCTGGTGCTACCAACGTCCTCCGCCTTGGCGGCAAGAAAGCCGCAGCCCTTACCTTGCTTGGCGATCTGCTCAAGGGCTTGTTGCCCGTGTTGCTCGCGCGCCTCATAGGCCTGCCCGCCTGGGGGGTGGCACTTGTCGCTCTGGCAACCTTTCTGGGGCATCTCTACCCGGTGTATTTTGGCTTTCGCGGCGGTAAGGGAGTTGCCACCACTCTTGGTATTCTGCTCGCGCTGTCTCCCTACCTGGGGCTCGCTACCCTGGCCACATGGCTGCTCGTTTTTGCCGCCAGCCGCGTTTCTTCGCTCTCTGCCTTGCTAGCCGCCATCACCGCGCCTCTCTACGCTTGGTTTTTGTTAGCCTCGCCAAGCCTGCGCTGGCTCGTCGTTGTTCTAGCCCTGTGGGTGCTTTGGCGGCACCGCAGCAACATACAACGTTTGCTGCGCGGGCAGGAAGGCGCCTTTCGGCGGCCATAAAAAAGGGCACCCCTTGCGAGGTGCCCGTTGCGATATCGCATCTACTCAAGCACAGAGAGCCGGCTTTACCCGTACCTCGTGGCTGGGTACTCCCATCATCTCGACCTGACCGCGCTTCATCTCCATGGTGGAGACCTGCGCCGCGCCAAAAGCTTCCTTGAGGAAGCTCAGGGCATCTTCGGGCTGGATGACATCGCCGCAGGTAAAAACATCGACTGCAGCATATCCGTACTCCGGCCAAGTGTGAATCGCTAGGTGCGATTCGGCGACGATGACCGCCCCGCTCACTCCATAAGGAGAAAAGTGGTGGAAGGTCTGGGTGACGATGGTGCAGTTGGCACGCCGAGCGGCCTCAAGCATAGCATCGGTTACAAAATCAACATCCGACAAGGTACTGCTGTCGCATCCGTAAAAGTCAGCGACGATTTGATGTCCCAATGAGCGCATCGGTGCCCCCCCCTAACAAGCTAAAAAGGTTAAGAAGCAGCTCCCGTGCACCCCCAGACAGTACTTGGTTTTATGCCCTACCTTGCTGGAACCGGCTACGCCGCGCTCCAATTCTCTTAAGGACTGACCCCCTTAGTAACTGCTTTCGGTGCCGTGGAAACAGAGCCGCAACTATACGCTTTTTGCAGCGCGATGCAAGACCCGAAAAACGCTGCATTACCACCGATAGATCAACGAGTTTTGTCATTGTTTTGCAAGAATTGGGCGCTCGTTCACCACCTGTAATACCCCAGATTCGCTTCGCGACACCGAGGGCGATTATAATCACCGCCATGAAGCGAACGGAGCAAAGGCCGAGGTGAGCAAGAATCTTGTCGAGATACGCGGACTGCATTTTGCCCGCGGCGAGCGGCCGGTTTTGGCGGGGGTCGACCTGCAGGTGCCGCGTGGCGCGGTGGTGGCGATCATGGGGGCAAGTGGCGGTGGCAAAACGACACTACTCAACCTCATTGCCGGCAGCCTTGCGGCCCAACGCGGCGAGGTCATTGTCGCCGGCCAAAGTCTCAACCGACTCCCGACGGCTGAACTCTATGCCCTGCGTCGGCGCATGGGCATGCTCTTTCAGCACAGCGCTCTCTTTACCGACCTGAGCGCCTTCGAGAATGTTGCCTTTCCGTTGCGGCGCCACTTCCGGCTGCCGGAGTCCTTACTCCAGAAACTGGTGTTGATGAAGCTCGAGGCGGTAGGCTTGCGTGGTGCTGCCGATCTACAACCAGCCGAGCTCTCCGGCGGGATGGCGCGGCGGGTGGCCTTGGCGCGCGCCGTCGCCATGGACCCGATGCTGATTCTGTACGACGAACCCTTCACCGGCCTCGACCCCATCAGTGTAGGGATCATCGCCAGCCTGATTCGTCGTCTGAACGATGCCCTGGGGGCGAGCAGTATCGTCGTCAGTCACGATGTGCGCGAAACCTTCTCCATTGCCGACTATGGCTACATTCTTGGCGGCGGCAAGATCATTGCCGAAGGGACACCGGAAGCCCTGCAGGCGAGTACCTCGCCACTGGCCCAGCAGTTTCTACAAGGCGCCCCCGAAGGGCCGGTGCCCTTTCACTACCCCGCGGCCAACAGTTTTGCCCGGGACCTTGGTTTGGAGGGAGCAACGTGAGCGATTCCTTTGTACCTCGCCTGGGGCACGTGGTCTGGGAGACGGTACCGCGCTTAGGCAGCGCCACGCGGCTGCTCCTTGCTGGCCTCGGTGCCGTGTTCGATCGCCATTTCAGCCTGCAACAATGGTTGCGCCAAGTATTTACTCTCGGCGTGCTGTCCTTGGCGTTGATGATCGTTGCCGCCCTCTTTACCGGCATGGTACTGGGCTTCCAGGGCTACTATGCGCTGGTACACTTCGGCGCCACTTCTGCCCTCGGCACCCTGATTGCGCTGTCGCTCCTGCGCGAACTCGGCCCGGTGCTCACCGCGTTGCTCTTTGCCGGCCGCGCCGGTTCGGCCCTGACCGCAGAAATCGGCTCGATGAAGTCCTCGGAGCAGCTGGCGGCGATGGAGATGATGGCCGTCAACCCCTTGGCGTGGGTGGTCGCACCACGCCTGTGGGCGGGGATCTTCGTCGTGCCGATTCTCTGTGTCATCTTCGATCTGGTAGGCATTTTTGGCGGTTACTTGGTTTCGGTGCCGGTATTGGGTGTGGATGGCGGCACCTTTTGGGCGCAGATGCAGTCCAACATTACCCTGCGCGGCGACATCCTCAATGGGCTGTTCAAGGCGCTGTGTTTTGGCCTGGTGGTGACCTGGATTGCAGTCTGGCAGGGGATGTCGGCGCGCCCGACTGCCGAAGGCGTGGGCGCGGCAACGACCCGCAGCGTGGTAATGGCTTCTCTCGCGGTCTTGGGTTTGGACTTCATCCTGACCGCTTTGCTTTTTTGATGCTGAGGAAAGAATCATGAGTCAACGGGCAATCGACTGGTGGGTAGGGATCTTCGTGCTCCTGGGGATTGCAGCCCTGGCAGTACTTGCCCTGCGCGTCGGCAATCTATCGGGTTTTGCCTACGGCAACGGCTATGTGCTGCATGCCGACTTCAACAACGTTGGCAGCCTCAAGGATCGCAGCCCGGTCAAGCTCGGCGGGGTGACGATTGGCGAGGTGACGCATATCGCCATAAACCCCAAGAACTTTCGCGCCGAGGTCACGATGCGCATCGACCCGCGCATCAAGCTTCCCATAGATACCGGTGCGTCGATATATACCCAAGGCTTGCTCGGCGAGCAGTATATTGCCATCCAGCCCGGCGGCATGCCGCAAAACTTGCAGCCCGGGGCCACCATCACCCTCACCCAGGGTGCGGTGAACATCGACCAGCTCATCGGGCAGATGGTTTTTGACAAGGCCAGCGGAACTTCTTCCTCCGGCACCAGCACACACTAAAAACCCAAGGAGACAGCGGATGCGAAGCACAACCCCCTTTCACAAAGTATGGCTACTAACGGTATTTCTGCTCACCTTGGCCCTGAGCCCGGTAGTGTATGCCGCCGATGATGGCGCTGCGGCGGCCGCGCAGGTAGTGCAGAACATGACCAACCAAGTGCTGCAGATTCTGCAGCAACATGAGGGCAAACCGGTTACGCCAGCGCTAAAAAAGGAAGTTGCCGACGCCATCGTGCCGCACATCGATTTTCAGACCATGTCGGCGTACGTGATGGCCAGCTATTGGCGGCAAATGAACGCTGCGCAACAGAAGGAATTTACAAAACTTTTCGAAGAGTTGCTGATCAAGACCTATAGTAACGCCCTCAATCAATACCACGGACAGACCGTGAAAGTGCAGGGAAGTCAGCAGATTTCGCAAAACCCGCCGGTGGCCCAGGTCAACATGACCATCCAGCAAGCCCAGGGCAAAGATATCCCCATCATCTATGCTCTGATCCGATCCAACAAGCAGTGGCGGATCTACAATATCTATGTCGATGGCGTCAGCTTGATCCTCAATTACCGCCAAAGCTTTGGCAACACCGCCAGTGAGCGCGGCATTCCCGGCCTGTTGCGGGAATTACGGAGCAAGGTGGCAGAAGCCGGAAACGAGGCGCATGGCGGGTAAGGCAATTTGGGAACGGGATGGGGCCGCAGGACTGCATCTGCGCGGCGACTGGCGCCTGGATGCCCTCAATCAAACGTTGCACCGGGATGCCAAGATCCTGTTGCGTCAGCCCTGGACGCAACTCTCCCTCGCCGAAGACACGGAGGTTGATAGCGCCACCTTGGCCTTCCTGCTCGATTGGCAGAGCGCCCAGCGCGCACTGGGCAGCCCGGCAACGATTCTCCATCCGCCACCGGCCCTGGAGGCCTTATTGCAGCTCTATGGCCTCGAGGGCCTCTGGCGCACGAGCAGCACATGACGGAAATCGCTGCCGTCCATTTGCGCAGTCTGCGCAAGAGCTATGAAAACGGCTTCCTCGCCCTCGCTGGTGTCGATCTCGATGTGCAACCTGGCGAGTTCTTTGGGCTGTTGGGCCCAAACGGCGCCGGCAAATCCACCCTGATCAACATTCTCTCCGGTGTCGTGCGGCGCTCCAGTGGGATTGCCGAGATCTTTGGCTACGACGTCGAGGCCAACTACCGCCAAAGTCGTCAGCTCCTTGGGGTGGTGCCCCAGGAATTGGCCTATGATCCTTTCTTTACGGTGCGCGAGTTTTTGCGCTGGCAGTCGGGCTACTTTGGTCTGCGCCACAATGATGACTGGATCGACGAGCTCATGGCCGAGCTCGACCTGAGCGACAAGGCCAATACCAATCTGCGTAATCTCTCCGGGGGTATGAAGCGCCGGGTGCTGATCGCCCAGGCCTTGGTACATCGCCCCCCCGTCGTCGTCCTCGACGAGCCGACGGCAGGAGTGGACGTAGAATTGCGCCAGAGCCTGTGGCGTTTTGTGCGGGACTACAATCGCCGCGGCCATACCGTCATCCTCACCACCCATTATTTGGAAGAGGCGGAGGAGCTTTGCGAGCGGATTGCCATTCTGCAGCAGGGACAAATCATTGCCCTCGACCACAAAGAGCGCTTGCTCGCCAAAAGTCGACGCTGCCGCACCCTGACGGTGCAGTTTGACCGCGACCCTGGCACCCTACCCGACCCCTTACCAGAGATTCTCCTGGGCGCCAACGGCGATACCCGGGTTTTGCAGGTGGATGCGCTGCAGCACCCGATGCACGAGGTGCTACGCATTCTGCAGGGGCTACCGGCGCAGATTCTCGATCTGCATCTGCAGGAGCCGCGGCTGGAAGAGGTCTTTACCGATATCCTGCAGGAGGCGCGCGGCCATGGCTGATACCCTGCGCCTCGATCTGTTTTTGAAGATGTCACGGCTGATCAAGCGCC
>NZ_JAVRKK010000039.1:0-18407 GCF_031962545.1 Candidatus Igneacidithiobacillus taiwanensis | reverse complement strand
ACAGAGACCTCGGACAGCAATGGTTGCTTTGTAGGCCGAAATCATCATGAAACGATGTGCAATCATTATGCCATTAGCCGATCAGCGAGGTGGCGCAGAAGCCATGCTGATGCATCTTCTGCAAGAAAATGCAGCCAGACCATTGATCGATTTATCGCTTTTTTATCTCGATGATGGTCCCATGGCTGAATATGCAATGTCACTTGGTTACCAAGTTACCATCATTAAATCTGGTCATTTACGCGAATTTCACCACTACCTTCGAACGGTTTGGGCGCTGCGCCGTGAGTTTCGCAAACAGCATGTAGACCTAGTTCTTTCCTGGATGGCCAAGGCGCAGCTTTACGCTGGACCGGCAAGTACAGGTTTGGGTATACCGGTTTTCTGGTTTCAGCATGGTATCTCTGGAGGAGGATATATGGACCGCATCTCCGGCACTCTTCCTACCACCGGAATTTTTGCTTGCTCAAACACTGCGGCCGTGGCGCAGAAAAAGATTTCCCCTAAACGACCGGTTATGGTTTGTTACCCGGCTGTAGATTTGGCGCATTTAGAACAAACGAAACAAATGGGTCAGGCGTATTGGCGTTCCCATTTAGGCTTGCCTTCTCAGCCTCCCATCGTGGGTATGGTCGCCCGGATGGAGCGATGGAAGGGTGTGGATGTTTTTATCAAGGCGGTAGCCCAACTTACCCGTCATCATCCCGATCTGCACGCTTTTGTGGTCGGCGGCACACACCCCCTGGACCCGGATTATGCCCGTGAACTCTACGCTTTGGCGGCAGAAACAGGCTTAAATGATCGGTTGCGTCTTGTGGGGCAGCGTCCGCTGGAAGAGGTAGCCGGCTGGTGGTGCGCTTGTGACATTGCCATGCACCCTGTAACCGGCGCGGAGCCCTTCGGTATGGGGATCGTCGAGGCCATGGCAATGGGAAAGCCAGTGATTGCCAGTGCACTGGGCGGTCCGGCAGAGATCATCCAGGATCGAGTCAATGGCCTTTTGTGTGCCCCTGGAGATGTGGATGGATTGGTGCGCAGTGCCGACAATCTTCTGGCCGATGCCAAACTCAGGCAGTCTTTGGGGCGGGCAGCGCATGCACGAGCCCAAGATTTTTCTCCGCAAGCCTTGTTACGTTGTCTTGCGCTTCCCCTCTCCGCTGAGCCGCGAGAGGCTTCACAGTGAAGATTCTGGTCCTCCCATCCGAATTGCGTGAGCGGGCAGGGGAATGGGCTGTGTTGTCTGCATTGGTGCTGGGTTCTGCGATTGTTGTCTATCACGGTTACGGTCAACTGCTGGGTGTGGCCTTACTGGGCTTCTGCTTCCTGATGCTGGGTGTCGTCAATGCCCGCTTGGCGATCATGGTGTTGCTCACCTATGCCTTTTTCGATGGAGATATTCGCCGTTTCGTCAACAGTATTTATGGCTGGCCGGCAATAGATCCTCTGCTGCTATTAGTGCCGGTGGTGGGCAGCATTTTCGGACTGAGCGTGCTGATGCGCGACAAAGTCGATACCCCGCTCTCGCGCATGGTTCTGGCGCTTATGTTACTGATGGGGTTGGAGATATTTAATCCATTGCAGGGCGGGCTGCGGGTGGGGTTGGCCGGAGCGTTTTTTTACATTCCACCCCTTATGTTTTTCTGGCTAGGCCGCCACTATGCGACATCCGACTTCATTGAGCGTCTTCTTTATCAACTGGTCTTACCTATAGCAGTATTGGCCGCCATTGCGGGCTATATGCAGACATTTTTTGGTTTCACACCTTGGGAGCAGGCATGGATCAGGCATGTGGCAGCGAGTTACATGGCCTTAAACGTGGGAGGTGTTATCCGGCCATTTGCTTTTTTTACCTCCTCTGCGGGTTATGGAATGATCTTGAGCATCGGATCGGCAATCGCCGTGGCGGGCATTTGGCTGGGGCATCGCCGCGCCGCCTTCACACTCCTGCCATTATTGCCCGCCTTGTTTATGACTTCCGAACGTGCCCCCATCGTTAAACTGCTGGTGGCTGGGCTGGTAATGTGGGCTTTGCACCGCGGCGGCGGAAAAGGATGGTATATGCGTGTGACGCTGGGCGGGCTAGCCACTATCGGCCTGCTAGCTTTTGCATTGCCTCATTTGATGTCTTCTCATCCCGATTTCGGCCAGGCCAATGCCCTGCTTACGCACGAGGTAGGCGGCCTAGCGAATCCACTAAATGCCAAGGATTCAACGCTCATGATCCATCTGGAGATGCTCGGAAACGGGGTGCTCGCAGGTTTTACCCACCCTTATGGATACGGCTTGGGAGCAACCACCGCTGCCGCCGGTAAGTTTGCGGGAGAAGGCATAGAAGGCATGTCGACAGAAACTGATTTTGGCAACATGTTTGTTAGTCTTGGTTTCGTTGGCGGAATTATTTACCTCGTGATAATAGTACGAGTTTTCTGGACGTTGATTTCCGACTGGCAACTGCGGCGACAGCGAGCGACCTTGATGATTCTGGGGATTCTGCTGGCTACTGGTGCTAGTTGGCTTATCGCCGGGCTATATAGCAGCCCGCTTTTATTGTGGTTGCTGATCGGGGCAACGGATGCCATGACCAGGAAACAGGAAAAGACATGAAACTTTTGGTGATGAGCTATCCTTCTGTGGTGGATACGACTCAGGCTGACATTGATGACAGGGCAGTCTACTCATCTGCAGGCATCGATGGAGTAATTGTCCGTTCTGTGAACTCGGCTATAGAGGAATCCTTCGCATGAACTCGGCTACAATTGCCCTAGTCACGCACCAGGTGGTAGCTCGGGGAGATGGCCAGGGGCGTGTCAATTATGAAATTGCCCAAGCGGCGCTTGCTGCCGGTTTTTATCTGCAAATCGTGGCCATGCGCTGCGATGAGGCCTTGGCAGTACGCCATGGCGTGAGCTTTATCGAGTTGGACTACAGGCGGTTGCCCACGCAATTACTACGCAACCACGCTTTTGCCAGGGCTAGCACCCGCTGGCTGCGTACACATCGGGGAGACTATGACCTGATCCATGCTTGTGGTTATGTGACGGAAGTGCCCGCCGATGTGAATACCGCCCATCTTGTGCATCGCGGCTGGCTACAAAGTGGTGCCTATCCTTTCTCCTGGATGGGCGGCCCATACAGTGCTTATCAGCGGTTCTATACCGTGCTCAACGCCACTCTGGAACGCCGCGCTTTCCTGTCCGCCCGCCGTGTCGTGGCAATTTCTGGCAAGATTGAGGATGAGCTACGCGAAATCGGTGTACCCGAAAAACATATTGCACTGATCCATAACGGCGTTGATGTACGGGAATTTTATCCCGGTGCGGGGGAGCGGAACCGTTTCGGCTTACCGCCGGAGGGAGTGATATTCTTGTTTGCAGGCGACATACGCACACCACGTAAAGGGCTTGATACCATATTGAAGGCTCTGTTTGATGTGCCTGGTGCGCATCTGGCTGTGGCCGGGACGGTGGAGGGCAGCCCCTTCCCGGCGCAGGCATTGGCACTGGGGTTGGAAGGGCGGGTGCATTTTCTCGGTAAGGTCGTGGACATGCCTGCCTTGATGCGTTCTGTTGATCTTTTTGTATTCCCGTCACGTTATGAAGCTATGAGTCTAGTTATTCTGGAATCTATGGCCTCTGGACTGCCGGTACTAACAGCAAAGACGGCGGGCGGCGCGGAGATTCTCGGCGAGGGCGGGCGGGTACTCGATGATCCCAACGATGTCTCCACGCTAGCCCGCTGGATGCGGGAACTTGCGGCCGATCCGGTTTTGCGTCAGCGGATGGGCGCGGCAGGGCGCGCGATTGCCGAGCATTTCACCTGGGAGCGCATGGCTACGGCTTATATAGACCTATACAACGAGCTGCTGTCCACGAAAATATTACCACCGCGACCGATGCATCATGGAGGTGCTTCTTGAGAGAGATGGGAAGATCTCCTATACGCACCCTGCAATTAGGCATGGGCTGGTTCGGTGAACAGTCGGGAGGGCTCAATCGCGTGTATTTCGAGCTGCTCCGTCACCTCCCCAGGGTGAGCGTCAAGGTGCGAGGGCTGGTGGCGGGTAGCGCTACGATTGCCGAACAGACTGGTGGCCGGGTTCGTGCCTTCGCGCCAGTTAATGCGCCTTTGTGGCAGCGCTGGCGAGGGGTGCGGCGCGAGATGGCGATCCTAACCGCCGACTATCACCCCCAACTGGTGGTTTCCCATTTCGCCCTCTACACTTACCCGGTCTTGGGACAGATTAAGGTGCCTCTGGTGGTCCATTTTCATGGACCCTGGGCAGATGAGAGCGCGGTGGAGGGTGGACGAGGGGCGGCGCGCATCATCAAGAAATCCGTCGAGGCGGCGGTGTACCGGCGCGCGCGGCGGCTAATCTGCCTGTCCCAGGCCTTCGCCGTATTGCTGGTGGAGCGGTATGGGGTCGATCCGGCGCGGGTGCGGATCGTTCCGGGCGGAGTCGATGCGGGGCGCTTCGAGGGGGTGCCCGATCGGGCCAATGCGCGCGAGCAGCTGGGCTGGCCGCGGGATCGTCCACTGGTTTTTGCCGTGCGCCGTCTGGTACGGCGCATG
Source organism: Candidatus Igneacidithiobacillus taiwanensis (assembly GCF_031962545.1). NCBI lineage: Bacteria > Pseudomonadati > Pseudomonadota > Acidithiobacillia > Acidithiobacillales > Acidithiobacillaceae > Igneacidithiobacillus > Candidatus Igneacidithiobacillus taiwanensis. The sequence goes on along the minus strand of NZ_JAVRKK010000039.1, from coordinate 13,838 downwards.
GGGTTGGAAGACCTGATTGAAGCTATGGTGGATGTACGCCGCCGTGTGCCGGATGTTCTGCTGCTGGTCGGGGGGCGGGGCCCTTTGCTGGACGAATTGACAGCGCGCATTAACTCTTTGGGTTTGGGCGACCATGTGCGCCTGCTCGGCTTCATACCTGATGAAGCGTTACCGCTTGCATACCGGGCGGCTGATATCACAGTGGTGCCGACAGTGGCGCTGGAGGGTTTCGGATTGATCGCCGTCGAGTCGCTGGCGGCGGGCACTCCGACACTGGTAACGCCAGTGGGCGGTTTGCCCGAAGTGGTGCGCGATCTGTCGGCCGATCTGGTGCTGCCTTCCACCGGGGCGAGAGCGCTGGCCGAAGGGATCTCGGCCACCTTGCGGGGCGGCATAGTGTTGCCGGATACGAACGCCTGCCGCGCGTTCGCGCGGGAGCGCTATGACTGGCAAACTATTGCGACGCGAGTGCATTCGGTTTACGCGGAGGCCATGAAATGACCGAGACGGGATTCAACGCCGAAGTTTTGCCGATGGAAGTGGCCGTGGCGCCGGGTACGGATACACCGCGGATACTCTTTGTGAATCAGGCTAGTGTGCTGGGTGGCGCGGAACTGTCGTTGTTAGATATCGCTAGACTTCTACCGTTTCACAATCGCGTCGCGTTGTTTCGTGGCGGCGTATTGTTTGAACGGCTGACGCAGGCAGGCGTGGCGGTGGATATATTGGACCCCACGGGCGATGGGCTTTCTAGGGTGCGCAAAAACTCGGGCTTGTGGAACGTCCTGGGCTCCCTGGCGCTGCTGGTGCGCATCACTTGGCGATTGCAACTTCTGGCCGGTAACGCGGATATCACTTACGCCAACTCCCAAAAGGCCATGGTGGTGGGTGCGCTAGCCAGCGCCCTGGCGCGCCGGCCATTGATATGGCATATGCGCGATATTCTGAGTGCGGATCACTTCAGTCCAACCATGCGCCGCGTGGCCGTCATGATGGCCAATGCACGCGCTGCCACAGTCATTGCAAATTCGCACGCCACGGCCGAGGCCTTCGTCGCCGCAGGTGGTCGCCGCAAGCTGGTGCGCGTGATACACAATGGCATTGATTCGAAGCCTTTTGACGCAATCACGACCCAGATGGCGACGTTGGCCCGCACTGAGTTGATGCCTTTGGACAACGGTTTCTTGATCGGAGTGTTCGGGCGCCTGACCCCGTGGAAGGGCCAGCATCTAGTCCTCGAAGCGATTTCCACCTTGCCAGGAGTATCCGCTGTGTTTATCGGTGATGCGCTTTTTGGGGAAATGGAATATAAGCATACCTTGCATAAACGCGTCGAATGCGAAGACCTTCGTGGGCGGGTGCGTTTTTTAGGTTTTCGGGACGACGTGCCGCGCTTGATGCGAGCCGTTGACGCCATAGTCCATAGTTCGGTGAATCCTGAGCCCTTTGGACGGGTGATTATCGAGGGTATGCTGGCCCGGCGCCCGGTGGTGGCAAGCGCGGCGGGCGGAGTGTTGGAAATTATCGAGGATGGGGAGACCGGACTGATTTATCCGCCGGGAGATTGTGCTGCCCTTCGGGCACAGATTGAACGGCTGCAAAACGATCCGGCACTGTGCGAAAGGCTGGGTGCTGCGGGGTACAATAAGGCGCAGGCATGTTTTTCCAGAACAGCGATGATCTATAGCATCCGTCAGGTAGTAATGGATACGTATCTGAGAAAACAACACCGGACAGACCCTAAAATAAATAATAAAGATGCGGCAGAAAACTGAATGCGCATCGCCATCGTCCACGACTGGCTGGTCACCTACGCAGGCGCCGAGCGCGTGCTGGAGCAGATGTTGCACTGCTATCCGGAGGCCGACCTGTTCAGCCTGGTGGACTTTCTGCCCGATCAAGGCCGAGGCTTCATCCTGGACAAGCCGGTCACAACTTCCTTTGTGCAGCGTCTCCCCTTCGCCCGCAAGAAATACCGCACTTATCTCCCCTTCATGCTCCTGGCAGTGGAGCAGTTGAATCTATCTAGCTATGACCTGGTCATTAGCAGCAGCCATGCGGTGGCGAAAGGGGTATTGACGGGTCCAGAACAACTCCATTTGAGTTATGTGCACTCGCCCATTCGCTATGCATGGGATCTGCAGCATCAATATCTGCGCGAGTCGGGCTTGGATCGTGGTCTCAAGGGTTGGGCCGCGAAGGCAATTTTGCATTATATCCGCCTTTGGGACACTCGTACGGCCAATGGGGTGGATGGCTTCCTGTCCAATTCCCGTTTTATCGCCCGGCGCATCCACAAGACGTACCGGCGAGACTCTACTGTAGTCTATCCTCCAGTGGATGTGTCCGATTTTCCTCTGTGTCTGGAGAAGGAGGATTTTTATGTCACCGCTTCGCGTCTGGTGCCTTACAAGAAGGTAGACCTCATCGTGGAGGCCTTTTCCTCTATGCCCGACAAGCGCCTGGTGGTGATTGGTGACGGACCGGATTTTGCGAAGGTCCAGGCCAAGGCAGGGCCGAACGTGGAATTGCTGGGCTTTGCAAGTAGCGATGTCTTGCGCGACCATCTGCAGCGGGCCCGGGCCTTCGTCTTCGCGGCGGAGGAAGATTTCGGCATCGCCCCCCTGGAGGCCCAGGCCTGCGGGACGCCGGTGATCGCCTATGGCCGGGGCGGGGCGCTGGAGACGGTCCGCGGCTTGGGGGTGGTGCCGGATGGACCTACCGGCGTGTTCTTTGCCGAGCAGAGCGTGGCCGCCGTGGTGGAGGCGGTGCAGCGCTTTGAGCGGGAGGGGGGGGCAGCCATCGCGCCGGAGGCCTGCCGGGACAATGCCCTGCGCTTCGCACCGGAGCGTTTCCGGGAGGAGTTCATGGCTTTCGTGGAGCGGGAGTGGATGGCATTTGGGAAGGGCCGATGAAACTTTTGCTTACCGGTGCCAGCGGTTTTGTCGGCCAAACAATACAGGCGGCCCTGCCATGTGTAGCGTTGCCCGACGGACTGGATCTGCGCGACCGCGCGGCGCTCGGCGCTGCCATTGCGGATATCCGGCCGGACACGGTCATTCATCTGGCGGCCCAAAGCTTCGTACCCGCTTCTTTCCAGAACCCCCGTGAGACTTTCGATATCAATCTCTATGGCACCCTAAACCTGCTGGAGGCACTGCAATCTGTCGGTTTCCAGGGGCGGATGCTCTTTGTCGGCTCGGGCGATACCTATGGTCAGGTACCCGAGGCCGCCCTGCCGGTGCGGGAGACGCATCCGCTGCACCCACGCAATCCCTACGCCGTGAGCAAGGTGGCCGCCGAAGCGCTGTGCTACCAATGGAGCCAGACTTCTGGCTTCGAGATCGTCCTGGTGCGCCCTTTTAACCATATCGGCCCCGGCCAGAGTCCGCGCTTCGCCATAGCCGACTTCGCCAAACAAGTCATGGAGATTCGCCTAGGTCGCCGGGCACCGGTCCTGCAGGTGGGCGATATTGATGTCACCCGCGATTTTACCGACGTGCGCGATGTGGTGCGTGCCTATGCATTGCTGCTGGAGCAGGGCCGAAATGGCGGGATCTATAACGTCTGCTCGGGAAGAGAGTACAGCATCCGCGACCTGCTGCAGAAGTTGATCGCGCTTGCCGGGGTGGATGCGCGTATCGAGCAGGATCCGGCCCGCCTGCGCCCCGCTGAACAGCGGCGCATGGTCGCTAGTTTCGAGGCCCTGCATCGGGACACCGGATGGCAACCGCTGATACCCATGGAGCAAAGTCTACAAGATCTAATGAACGACTGGGAGAAAAAACTGCAATGACGAAACATGCCCTTATTTCTAGCATTACCGGCCAAGACGGCGCCTATCTGGCGCAGTTGCTGCTGGAAAAAGATTACCAAGTCTACGGCCTGATCGCCCGCCGCGGCACCGACACCCTCGGCCGCCTGCGCGAACTGGGCATTGCCGATCAGGTGCGCCTCCTGGACGGCGACCTCATCGATCTTTCCTCCATGATCCGGGCCATGGAGAAATCCCAAGCCGAGGAAGTTTACAACCTCGGTGCCCAGAGCTTCGTGGCCACTTCCTGGGATCAGCCCATCCTCACCGCTGAGGTGACGGGGGTATCCGTGGTCAAGATGCTGGAGGCGCTGCGCATCGTGAACCCTAAGGCCCGCTTCTATCAGGCCTCCACCAGCGAGATGTTCGGCGAGATTCAGGAGCCGCTGCAAAAGGAAACGACACCCTTCCATCCCCGCAGCCCCTATGGGGTGGCCAAGCTCTACGGCCACTGGATTACCATCAACTACCGGGAGAGCTTCGCCCTGCATGCCTCCAGCGGCATCCTTTTCAACCACGAGTCCCCCCTGCGCGGCACGGAATTCGTCACGCGCAAGATCACCCTCGCCCTGGCCCGCATCCGTCACGGCCTGCAGGAAGTGCTGGAGCTGGGCAACCTCGACAGCAAACGCGACTGGGGTTTTGCCGGGGATTACGTGCGCGCCATGTGGCTGATGCTGCAACAGGACCAGCCCGACGACTATGTGATCGCCACGGGCCGGACCTGGACGGCGCGGGAGTTTGTAGAGCGCGCCGCCGGCTACGAGGGTTTTGACATCGCTTGGGAGGGCAAGGGGGCGCAGGAACGCGGGATCGACCGCCAGAGCGGCAAGACCATCGTGCGCGTCAACCCGGCCTTCTACCGTCCCGCCGAAGTGGATGTCCTCATCGGCGATGCCAGCAAGGCGCGGGCCCGCCTGGGCTGGTCGTCGGAGGTGGATTTCGATAGCCTGGTGCGCATGATGACGGAGGCCGACCTGGCCCGCGCAGCCGCCCAGGCATCGGGACAATAGATGCGGCCCATGGCCGTAAAAATGGCCGGCTAGGAAAAAGCCACGGCACGAATCGATCTTTTCTCAATTTGGAGTCCGCATGCACACGAACCCGCTGATCCCCGTCATCCTCTCCGGCGGGGCTGGCACGCGCTTATGGCCTCTGTCCCGCCAAAGCCATCCCAAGCCGTTTATGGAGTTACCCGATGGCGAGTGCCTGCTGCAAAAGACCCTGCAGCGCGTAGCAGCACTCCAGGAGGTGGCGACGGTACTGACCGTCACCAATCGTGAATATTATTTTCAGAGCCGTGACGTGTACGAGGCCACTTCAATCGGTCAACAGATTACTCATCAATTCCTGTTGGAACCCATCGGTCGCAATACGGCGCCGGCCATTGCGGCGGCGCTGCAAGCACAAAGCCTGGCGGGACCTGATGCCTGCTTGCTGGTCTTGCCTGCTGACCACTTGGTGACGGATCTGGATGCCTTTCGGGAGGCTGTTGGGCAAGCCCGTATGCTCGCAGCACAAGGGATGCTGGTTACCTTTGGTATTCATCCTACCCGTCCGGAAACAGGATTTGGCTACATTGAAGCAGGAGAACCATTGGCTGGGGACCATGGGCGGGTACTTGGGCAACGAGTACAGCGCTTTGTGGAAAAGCCGCAGCGGGCACTGGCGGAAAGCTTTTTGCAAGCCGGGAACTATTATTGGAATTCCGGGATGTTCTGCTTCCAGGTGGGTTATTTACTGGAGGCGTTCCGGACCCATGCCCCTGAGATCCTGTCCGGGGTGGAAGAATGCATGGAGGCAATACGGCAAGACGGAAGTATGGCCGAGTTGCCTACCCGCTTTGCGACGTTGCCGGATATTTCCATTGACTATGCCCTCATGGAAAAGAGCGACCAGGTTGCAGTCGTGCCCGCGGGCTTCGACTGGAGCGACATTGGTTCCTGGTCTGCCTATGCCGAACTCTGTCCGGCAGATAGCCATGGCAATCGGGTCCAGGGCGACACGGTTCTCATCGATGCGCACCATAGCGTGGTGGTGAGCCGGGAGCGGCTGACTACCTTGCTGGGGGTGGATCACCTCATCGTCATCGATACCCCCGACGCCTTGCTGGTGGCGGCCAAGGATCGAGACCAGGAGGTCAAGGCCATTGTCGCGGAACTCAAGCGGCGCGGTCATGAGACCCACCTGCTGCACCGCACCGTCCATCGGCCCTGGGGAACCTATACGGTGCTCGAGGAAGGCCCGCGCTTCAAGATCAAGCGGATCATGGTCAAGCCCGGGGCCGCCCTGTCCCTGCAGATGCACCACCACCGCAGTGAGCACTGGATAGTGGTTTCGGGTACCGCCAAGATCGTCAACGGCGATTCCGAACACCTGATCCGCACCAATGAATCCACCTATATCCCCGCGGGCACCCCCCACCGCCTCCTCAACCCCGGTGTCATCGACCTGGTAATGATCGAGGTGCAGAGTGGCGAGTATTTGGGTGAAGATGATATCGTGCGTTTCGATGATCGCTATGGACGGGGTACTGAGGTGTCCTGTAATTAGTGGACAGTTCCGTCTCAAGCGGTTACCCGTGTGAAGGTCTGCGCAAACACAGCGGGTGTCAAATAGCCAATCCGGGAATGCCGGCGTTGACAGTTGGTAAAAATCTCGATGTACTCCCGAATCGCTGCGCAGGCCTTCGACCGGGTCTCGAAGTGCTGCTGGTAAGGAGTTGGTGCGCGGATAGTCCATTAGGGCCAGGGCAAGATGCCCATCAACAGGCCGAATACATGTTTGCTTTCGATCCCACCAAAGTCTACGACATCTTGCAAAGCCGGAGACGTCTATCCCGTTAAATTTCCCATTCCCGACCCGCCGTTGATCTATACCGGGGCATGACCCCCCAGACCGTCAAAAAGATACTACGGAATTGTCCTGCTCTATTCGCCGGCGCCCTCATTGGCCTCATCGCCTGGCCTCATGCCATTTTCCTGGCTCCCATCGTTTTCCTCCTGCTGCCGCTGTTTCGCCTGTGGGCGGCTCCCTTTCTGGTAATGCTGGGCTACCACCTGGCGACGACCTGGGGCCTGATTCATGGAACGGCCGTATTCTTCCCTTATGTTGGCCTGACTCTTGGCATTGCCTTTTGGGTGTTTTCCAGTCTTGCCTTCGCGCTGCCGTATCTGCTTTACAAGCCCATTCGTAACCGGCTGCCAAAGCACCCTGCCCTGGCAGCATTGCTGGCGACATTGATTACCTCTGGTCTGTCAACGATTCTCCCGCCATTGGGGCTTATTGGCTGGACCAGTCCATGGATTGGGGCCATTAACGAGGGCTGGCTTGGCCTCGCTTGGGTGCTTTTTGCTATTCCGCTGCTCGCCTACCTATCCGCCAAAGTAGACGACGCGCCCGTTCCGCCGCTGGTGGTTCTCCCTGCCGTACTCATGGCGTTGCCGTTTATCGGGGCTTTTGCCCTGCCGCGCCTCTATCCACCTTCCGGATGGACCGCTATCGACACCCATGGCGGACACCTGACGGCGGTGTCCGCCATCGAGGAATCAGAGCGCCTTGTCCCCAAGGTCCTATCCGCTCTGCGCCAAAATCGCGTCGTCCTGCTACCGGAGACTATCGCAGGATACTTTGGTCCTGGCACAAAAGCCGTCTGGCAACCTGTCATCCATTACACCAAGACCCATCCCGATAAGACGGTGCTGCTCGGCGCTGCCGTGCCACACGGAATTGAGCTCTCCGATGATCTGGTGGAGATCCACAAGGGCCGTTTTATCTATTTACCCGACCGAATCCCCGTGCCCTTTTCCATGTGGCACCCCTGGCGACCTGAAGCCAGTTTTTCCATGCGGGTTTTCGGGAAACCGGAAGTGGCGACGGTTGCCGGCCATCGGGTGGGGTATCTCATTTGCTACGAGCAACTGTTGATGTGGCCTGCTCTGGATCTATACCCGCAAAGAATCCGGGTGCTGCTGGCCCCCGCAAACGATTGGTGGGCCGAAGGCACGGATATTCCGGCCATTCAGCGGGCTTCCGCCAGGGCCTGGGGGCGGTTTTTGGGGGTGCCGGTATTGTTCGCGGTCAATAGTTGAGGTGGTTATATGGTGAAGCCTGTTAATTCTTCTGCGTTACAGCAGGCGTGTTCCTGGGCCTGTTGGACACTCCAGCATACGGACATGCCGAAGCCCAAGGTGTTGCGATCCGCCGCCAAGAAATTTGCTGTCCCCATGGCTGCCGTCGAGCGTGCGGTGAAGACCAGCATGGGGGAGCCGTGGCTGCAAGATCGGGGGAGGCAAATGGTCATGAAATACGGGCCGGAGATTTATGGAAAGTCATCGTCGCGGATCGTGGTTGAGTCGTCATTGCGGGTTTTGAAAAGAATGATTGATTGAGGAGGGTTATGGGAAGCCTGTTGCCGGATGAACCAGGAAAACCAGGAGGCAGAATGGCTGTGTCTTCGTGCAGGGCGAGAATCATCTGTTTTGTCTACCGGGTAGACGAAAAGCTGATAGCGTTCTTTGCTCGCCCGGGGCCGCATAGAGCTGCCGAAGATGTTCTGAAGGCTTTGGAATGGGTGGAAAAGCTTGTCTTCTGGCCGTTCTCTCTCCTGACGAAGCCTGCAGAGATCCTGCTGGCTGGCATCGAGCGCAAGCAGGAAGACGCCCGGATCAAGCGAAAGGGGAGGGGGCATGGGTAACATCGCCGGACGAGTCGCCTGGATCGGTTTTTGGTTGCTGGTGTCGGTGTCGGTGCTTGTGGCGGCTGCCGGAATCTTCCTGCGTAGGGAGAACCTGGTTCTGGTGGACTCCACCTGTGAGCCCATTGGGCTGTACCAGTTGGATGGCACGCCTTTCCCTTTGCGGGCTGGCGAGAGGGTAGAAGTGGAAATACCCGGGCCGGCGCACCATCGGGCGGTGGCTGAGGGCCTGAAAGATCACTGGTTCCCTGCCGGTGAGCCGTGGGTCAAGAATATCGCGGCCTTGCCTGGGCAGACGGTGGTCTTGCGTCGGGCCGGCATCTGGGTGGACGGCCATCATTTGCCGAACTCCCGTGTGCGTCGGTGGACACCCGGGCACCATCACAAAATCCTGCATTACCCCTTTGGTACCTATCACCTGAAAGACGGCCAGGTCTGGCTGTATGCCCCGGGCAACTATGCCTTTGATTCCGCTTATTACGGGCCAGTCCCTGAAACCCGCATCCTGCAGCAGGCCAGGCCCTGGTGGGTGATTCCCGGCAGTCAGTATTGGCTGAAAAAGGGGGAGTGAACAGATGCAAGACGCTTTCGTCTACCCGGTAGACGGTTTTCCCGGTCCTGACCCGGTTGTGATCTATACCCTCTTGTTGAATATCTGAGGAGAGACCGGATGAAACGCTCGATGTTATTGCTTTTGCCTATGTTGGTTCTGGTCGGGTGCAGTCAGCAACCCGTATACACAGAGCAGTATTACCAGACGCACAAGACCGCTTTGAAGAAGGAATTGGTCGCCTGCCAACCGGTCTTCCGCAATTACCGGGAGCATCCGAAAGCCTTGCAAAGGGCGATGACGCAGTATCACAAGACGGGAAAGTATCCCAGCCGAACGGTGGAGAATTGCGTCAGGGCGCATCGGGCGGAGGAGGAAAGCAACTCCGACTCCATGTTCAGCGGCGCCACCAACTCCATTTTGCCGTAATTCCATGGAGCAGGTCATTCTCAACGGCAAGCCCTACGGAGTCCTGAGAAGTGTGATCCCGTTGCGGATGCACCTGTACTGTCGCGCCCTGGCATGGGTGCAGGGGCTATCACTTCGGGCACTTCATGCGCAGTGCGCCCGGGGGTTTCTGCGGAGCAGGCCCTGGGAGCAGGGATTGAACTGGCGGACAAGTCCGTCCCTGGACAAGGTGAGCGAGTGGGAATGGGTAGAGCTTCCTTTCCCGTTACCTGGTGATCTGGGCCTCCAACTGGTCCGGCTGGCCGATCAGTCCAGGCCGGTGGAATCCGTGCTGTACACGATGCTGTTTTGGTACACCTGGGCGGTGGTACCGCCGTTGCATGAGCAACTTCGCAGAAAACAAGGGAAAGAGGATTTTCGGTCATGCCAAAATTCATCACGGTGACTAACCAGAAGGGCGGCGTGGGAAAGACCGCGCTGGCTGTTCACATTGCGGCCTATGCCGCTGGTACGGGAAAAAAGACCTTGCTGGTGGATATGGATATGCAGCGCAATTCCACCTTCATCACGACGGGAAAGAGCGTCTATGACGGCTTCCTGGTCACGGACCTGTGGGATGAAGAGGCGCCGCTCTCATTTGCTGATACCCGGTTTGGATCGCTCCAGATTCTGCCGGGAGACAAAAGCATTGGAGAGGTGGCGAAGCAAAGTGATGCAGAAGCCATGAAAGCCATAGGACGGTTGAAGGAAACAGATTTTGATGTGGTGGTGTTTGATACTCCCCCTGCCGCCGGTATTCAGCAGCACGCCCCTTTGCATCTGGGGGGTGTGCTGGTGGCCCCGTTGGAGCCGGATCTTCTAGCCGTGCAGGGACTGACTTCGCTTATCGACCTCTGGCGCCGAGTGCGCCATGGCATCCGGGTGCCGTTAGAGCTGGTTCTGGTCATCAACAAGCGAGTGCTCAACTCCGCGAATCAGCAATCTGTGGTGGACATGATCGCCAACAGTCCGTTTGGCTCCCATCTGTTGCCGCAGCAACTGACCCACCGTCAACTGGTTTCCAACGCCATGAAGCAGGGGGTGCCGGTATGGGTGGCGGACAAAAAAGACCCGGGGGCATCCGCATGGGCGTTGGTATGCAAAAGCATTTTGGATAAGCAAGACATTGATGTCGTACCGGAGGAGGTTGGGAATGGCGAAAATTGATCGCTCCAAAGGGTTGTATGATGAGCTTCAGGCCGCCCTGCATGACCTGAATGAGGAAGAGTGTTCCCCCAAGGAAAGGGAGGACAAAGGGGAGTTGCCCGCCGGTGCCGGTGACACGGTCCAGCAGCAGTCCGGCGCGGTGCTCTTTCTGGCGCTGTCGGACATCGAGCCGGACCCGGACCAGCCCCGCAAGTCTTTTGTCGGTGACGAGCAGGACGTCAACACGCTGGAGGCTCTTCGCGACAGCATCCTGCAGCACGGGGTCCTGCAGCCCATTGCCGTGCGACGGATGGATTCCGGCAGGTACCGGATTATCGCTGGTGAGCGGCGCTGGCGGGCATCGTGTGCGGCACAGGCCAGCGGTGAACCTTGTCGTCGTACCGCATACGACCTCTCCCGGATTCCCGTTGTCATCATGGAGCCGGAAAACGACGCCGACCGTCTGGAAATGCAGTTGGTCGAGAACCTGGCTCGGGCCGACATGCCGGCCATCGACACGGCGCGAGCCCTGGAGCGTTTACGGTCCTGCATGGTTCCAAAGCCCAGCATGGAAGAGCTCGCCAAGCGGCTTGGACGATCCAAAGCATGGGTGCATCAGATGCTGTCCCTGGTAAGTCCGGAATCCGAAGCCGTTGCCGATGCCCTCGGGGTCCCGGTGGAAAGCATTGGGCGGACGGATCTGAGCCGTATGTGCGGCTGGAACAAAGATGAAGAGAAGCGTGTGGTGATTTCGGCCATTCGTGCCCGGCTGGATGCCGGAGAACCGCTGACTCGGGCCTTGGTGGACGAGGAAGAGGAGCGCTATGAGCAGTTCCGCCGTCAAGCCCCTGGCGGGGGCCAGACCCCCGGCGGGGAGCTAACCCCTAACGAGGGGCAGAATATCGACCGGGCGCAGCCCACTAACGCAGCAGGAGAGAACACCATGGAACAGACGGATGAATATATTGTTGTCAGTGGCCCGGAAGACCTGAAGGGCCTTGACCTGGACGATGGCACTTATGGCGAGGCGGACGAGGACGAGGATGTCATGGGTGCCGGCTCTCTCAGTGACTCTCCCGCTGGCTCTCTCGGTGGCGGTGGATCGGAATCGGGGGCAGCGGCTGGCAGTCAAGACGGTTCCGGACAGGGTGGTACGACCCCCGAAGGCGGAGAGATGCCCGCCCTTACATCGGTGACCTTTGCCGTGCCCATGGAGATGGTGGAGCGGATGTTTGCGATGCTGGGAAAGCCTCTGGAGGGCAACCCGAAGCCAGGGCAGATCATTGATGTGATCTCGGAAATCCTGGATTCAGTCAACCCGGAAGCCCTCGGAGCGCGAAATGGCTGATGACGTGGACATTACAACGCAGCAACAAGAACAGGAAATGCGTATGGCCCTGGCACAAAGGGCCTCAACTCGCATGGAGGATCCGGATGAGGACGAGGAAGGCAATCGCTATTGCCTGGACTGCGCCGACATCATTCCCCCGGAGCGGGTGCAGGCCGTTGGCGCCGTGCGTTGTGTTCATTGCGCCGGTAAGCGCGAACGATATGACCGGCTTGCGAAACAGCCAGGTATCAGAAGGTATTTGAACACAAGAGATGATGAGCAAGAGTAACCGGAAACAACGGCTCGCACAGCATTCGCTCTTTGGGTAAAGGAGGATTCGATGTTTTCCAGGACAAAAGATATTACCGCATCAAGAGCAGCGCCACGCTCTTTGAATGTCACGGAAGCCGCCGAGTTCCTGAAGATCTCTGAAGAAGAGGTTAAGCGCCGTCTACGTCGAGGGGAGATCCCTGGCGTCAAGCCTGGTAAACGGTGGGTCATCATGGAACAAGACCTTGTTGCTTATTTTGATAGCCTCTATGCTCGCAAACGGCAAGCGTCGCTTTCTCACAAGGAGGCACAATGCTCTACAAACGTGGTGGTACTTACTGGATGGACTTCACCGCGCCCAACGGGCAGCGGATTAGACGCTCTACTGGCACAGCGAGCAAAGAGCAAGCGCAGGAGCTCCACGACCGGCTCAAAGCAGAAGCCTGGCGACAGGTAAAGCTGGGAGACCGGCCCAAGTACACTTGGGATGAAGCGGCTCTGCGCTGGATTGAGGAGCACGGGCACAAAAGAACGCTCAAAGCGGATCTGCAACGGATCGAATGGTTCCAGCAATACTTGCGAGGTCGTGTATTGGCGGAGATTACCCGTACTGAGATTATGGCGCTTCTGGAGCGTAAGCGGAAAAATTCGAGCACTGCTACCGCCAATCGTTATCTGGCACTGATCCGGGCCATCTTACGGGCAGCGGTAGATTGGGAGTGGATTGATACGGCTCCACGGTTCAAGCCATACCAGGAACCCAGGCGGCGCATCCGCTGGCTCACCCAAGAGGAAGCGCAACGACTCCTGGATGAATTGCCGGAACACTTGCGGGATATGGTCCTCTTTTCGCTCGCAACCGGGCTTCGGCAATCCAATGTGACCGGGTTGCAATGGACGCAGGTTGATCTTCCACGGCGTGTTGCGTGGATACACCCCGACCAGAGCAAAAACAAGAAGGCGATAGGTATCAGTCTGGGTGAATCTGCCCTGCAGGTGATCCGGCGGCAAATCGGGAAGCATCATACGCATGTATTTACCTATGAGGGAAAGCCGGTGCACCAGGTAAATACCAAGGCGTGGCGCAAGGCACTGCAACGTGCAGGCATCGAGGACTTTCGATGGCACGATTTGCGTCACACCTGGGCATCCTGGCATGTGCAGTCGGGTACATCACTGTCGAGATTGCAGGAGATGGGTGGTTGGGAATCGGTTGAGATGGTTCGGCGCTATGCGCATTTGGCACCGGAGCATTTGGCGGTCGATGTCGCCAACATCGAAGGCTTACTTCAGGGGATCAATGGTACAAATATGGCACAACCACCGCTACGGATTGTGCCAAAAAAAGCCTAAGTACCTGTTTAATATGGCTCCCCGGGACAGGCTCGAACTGCCGACCTAGTGATTAACAGTCACCCGCTCTACCGACTGAGCTACCGGGGAAAAGTTTGCGTAGGATACTGATGCAGGTCTTTTGCGTCAACCGCGTGTATGCGTCCACCACCTTTGGCACTGTGGTAGATGTTGGAGGAGGAAGGATAGCGGTGGTTTCTGTCCGAGTCGATGGTGTGGCCGTTCGGCGTTG
>NZ_JAVRKK010000038.1:0-19002 GCF_031962545.1 Candidatus Igneacidithiobacillus taiwanensis | reverse complement strand
TACAGTGGACCCGTTAGTCAAGACAGAATCAGCCTTGGTTTAAGCTAGTCCGGTTGTTGCCACTGCAGCAGAATGGTGCTGCTCCACTTCGTCATCACCTGACGAGTCTTTTTTCCTGTCGCTGTACTTGTCCACGATGCTAGCCCCGCCCCCCTGGCCACTGCTGTACACCTGATCCGGTGTGGCGTAGTCGAGCGACTGGTGGTACCGGCGGCCATTGTAAAACGCAAAGTACTCTGTCAATCCGACCATCAGCTCCGGCACATTGGCATAACCCTTCAAATAGATATCCTCATATTTGACGCTGCGCCAGAGCCGCTCCACGAAGACATTGTCCAGGGCCCGTCCGCGCCCATCCATGCTGATCTGGATCCCGTGTGCCTTGAGCACGCCCGTAAAGGCGTCTGACGTGAACTGGCTTCCCTGATCCGTATTAAAGATCTCCGGTGCGCCATAACGCTGTAGGGCTTCCTCCAGGCAGTCCACACAAAACTCTGCCTCCATAGTGTTGCTGATCCGCCAGCTCAAGACCTTGCGGCTGTACCAGTCCACAACCGCCACTAAGTAAACGAATCCGTGAAGGAGCCGAATATACGTGATGTCCGTGCTCCACACCTGCCCAGGGTGATCGATCACCATGCCGCGCAGCAGGTAGGGATAGATCTTGTGCTCCGGATGGGGACGGCTGGTATTGGGTCCCGGCGCCATACCCGCAAGACCCAATGTGCGCATCAGTCGTTGCACCCGTTTCCGGTTGATCCCATACCCCATCGCCCGGAGATGAGCGGTCATCCGGCGGCTCCCATAGAACGGCGCCTGGGTATACTGCTCATCAATCAGGTCCATTAATATTTTGTCCCCATCATTGATCTGCCTGACCTGGCGCTGTGCATAAACCGTGGCCCTCGCCACCCCTGCTAGCCAGCACTGTCGCTGTATGGGTATCACCTTGTCCGGTGCTACCCAGCCGCGACGCACGGCTACTGGCTGAGTCCGGACTTTTTTTTAAGCCAGTCCAGCTCTACCTTCAGGCGGCCAATCTCGCTATAAAGCCGCTCCGGCTCGCTGTGGGCATCTACCGCCTGGGGGCCCCGCTTGCCTTCAAACAAGGTGCTGGCCTGCTCCTGAATGGCCTTCTTCCACTGTCCCACCTGTGCGGGATGTACGCCATGCTCCTGGGCAATCTCGTTGATGGTTTTCACACCACGGACCGCCTCAAGTCCCACCTTGGCCTTGAAGGCCGCTCCATACACTTTCCGCTTCACTGCGCTCATCGTCCTC
Source organism: Candidatus Igneacidithiobacillus taiwanensis (assembly GCF_031962545.1). NCBI lineage: Bacteria > Pseudomonadati > Pseudomonadota > Acidithiobacillia > Acidithiobacillales > Acidithiobacillaceae > Igneacidithiobacillus > Candidatus Igneacidithiobacillus taiwanensis. The sequence continues at coordinate 17,721 of NZ_JAVRKK010000038.1, read as the reverse complement.
TCCTTGCCAGACGATAGCTTAAACTACTGTCCAGAAAACGGGGACCACTATATTCGATCGGTAGCTAAAGCACAGCCAGGGTATCGAGGCATCTACCCCGTCACGGTGACGGGGTAGCCCCCTCACTCCTTGGGCAGCATGGACCGTAGCCGCTCCATCATCCCCTTTACCGCTGCCCGCTCTCCCAGCATCACCATCCGCTCGTCCTCCAGCGTCTTCTCGGCAGCTTCCGCCCGCGCTACGGCTTCGTCTCGCTCTGCCTCGAGCTGGTCCAGGCGCTTGGCCAACCCCTCCAGGTCATCGAGGGCCACCTCCAAACGCCCTTCGAGATCGGCCACTTTCTGCAGGGCATCCGTAAGGGCCTTTCCGTGCCTTCTGGCGGCCTCTGCCCAGGCGGCTGCCCAAATCCCTTGCACAAGCTCTCTAGGCGCCTCTGGGGCCGTTTCTGGCCCTTCCTCGGCCTCAGGCTCCGCCTGCTCTGCCCGCAACCGTTCCAGGTGCTTCTGGATGGTCCCAAAGCCACCCCGACCCAACACCTCCCGCACCTTCGCGGCATTGGTCCGGGCCGGATCACCGCCCAACTGCTCGACCGCAGCCCGTACATCCTCCAGTGTCACCCGCCCCAACGGTACTTCTGGCTCCATGAGCGTACCTCCCACCCTGAATATATAATTACAGTGTAATCGTAATTACCGTAATTAACAAGAACAATAGTGTAAATCAACCCAGCCACCGCGCCCACCATTCCGGGAAAACCCGCTACAAACCAGCGAGAGCGTAGACCTCGGCGTCACCGTGACAGCAGCAAAGGGCAGGATCGGTCGTTACCGGGTAACGACAAAGACGAGAAACCGCAGATGGCACCACCCACCATCGCCGCCAACAGACCGCAAAACCGCCTCGATTGCGCTCTGGGGGATAGGGAACTACCACCCCACCCCCTTGCGTGACTTCCAAGGGCATTTCTGGCCGATTACGGGGCATCCTCGATGCCGGGCTAGGGAACACACCACAGGGTTTCCCCCTGCGGTCCGGATAGCGGCCTTCTGACGGACACGCTGGACCCATAGCCGCGCCCTTGATGCGCTGGAGGCCTGCGCGGGGTTTTCGGACACGAGGCCTGGGAAACGAGTTGCCGGACACAGACTGCTAGGGCTTATCCCCAAAATCTGTGGGGCCATCTGTGGGGAACAGGGGCAACCCCAGACGGGAGCACACGAAACAGACGCGCCCAGAAAGGCGGCATCCTCTGCCTCACTCCCCTCTCCCGATCCGTGCTGGCCCTCCTATCCGTGCCTACGTTCATTCCCGATGGGGGCGGTCAAACATCTGCCACCGGGTTGCGGGATCGCTCCTGGCGAGCGAGCTCGCAGTCGCTCACCCGCTGGACCTAAGAGGCAGGAACTGTCGTTCTGGGGAAGAACCAACGAGAAAACGAACCATTCGATGCTACCATCCAAAAGGCTCCCCGATTTTTAGGCAAGCGCCTACGGCGCAAGGCTTCGCCTTACCCTCCGGGGGGGATATACAAGAGGGGCGATTACGTCGCACCCCCTGCACCACCGGCGGATGCTAGCTTCAGAAACCCCCAACTCCGCCGCGATCTGCCGGTAACTCCGCCCCAGAGCGCTCATAGCTTGTGCCTGGGCACGCTTTTCCAGATTGCCTGCCCGGACTCCCGCCTTTGTGTAGTTGTCGCCATAGCGGCCCTCAGCGGCCCGGTTGCGCGCCTTCTGACGAAGATCTTCGCGCTTCCTGGCCAAATTATCGGGGATGATAGCCCGAAGCTGCGGGAGCAGGTCCTCTGGAAGGATAGGAGCCAACCAGTCGTAGAGAGTCTGGCGCTTGAAGCGATAGCGCGGATCCACCTCCTGGCCGTTCCAGGTGAGTTTCTTCCCCGCCGCGGCATCGATGGCACGCTCCAGGTTGGGCTTGGTGGCGGCGAGGATTTCCTGGGGATCCAGGCCGGTATGTAGACGGCCCAGACTGGCAATCTCGGCGGCGATGCCCTGGGGATGGGTGAACCAGGACAGCGCCGCTCCGCAGAGGAAGAGCCACTTGTCCCGGTGGCCCTCGGGAATGTCGTGCCGGTGGTGTTCGCTGATGCGGATAAGATCCTGGAACACCAGCAACCAGCGAGCGTAGATGCTGCCCTGGATGGCCCGGTCTGGGCCTTTGCGCTTGGCGCGCAGGTCACGGACCTCCGCAGGCCTGCGGCCTTTACCGTCCCGGCCCAGTACCTCGAAAGCGAGTTGCCGAAGACTCCAACGGTGACCATCGAAGATGTGACCGACGATCTCGACGGCGTTCTTGCTGTTGCGGGTTCCCGCCAAACGCAGGAGCCGGGTGCAGTCCTTGGCGGCGGAATCGGCGCCCAGGTCCGCCAGGGCGGCAATCAGGGCATCCTGGATACGCTGCCACACAGGCAGCGCCTGGGCAGGCACTGCCTCGAGGAGCCAGTAGAGATGCAGGCCTCGACCGGACAACAGGATGAACGATGGGCAGGGCAGTTGCCGGGCGGAAAGCGCATCCAGGACCGCCTCGATGTCGGTACACCCGTCCAGATCCACATAGCAGGCCCGCAGGGAACGTAGGAGACGCACGAGACGCCAGCCGTCGAACTCGTTGGGAGTGATGTAGGCATCGTTTTGCCCTTCCTGCGCCCGGAGCATCTCGGGAATACGGGGATCGTTGGGCTTGAGCTTGATCCAGCGTTTGCCCCCCAGAATGGCCCGCTCCCAGAGAATGACCGCTCCCCGCTGTTCGCGGTGCAGCAGGTCGTAGTGCTCGTTGGGACCCCAGAGATCGAGGCCGTACTGCCCAAAGACGTGACGGGCTCTACTGGCGCACACGATCCCACCTCATCAAGGCAGACGTCAGGGAGCAATCTACGGGAGATCGCCGCGCTCGATATGCGAGGCCTGGATGCCTGGTGGGTGGGAAGTCAAAAGAGGGATAGCGCGCAAGCACGCATGGGGTATTTATGGCGCCCCCAAATGGGGTATACTGAGAACACATGGTTCCCTCACTGGTTGGGTCAGTTGATGGAGCCACAGGGGGAGGCTAACTGGCGAGGAAGCCGACCCTAGTGGTGCTGGTTGGGAGTGTACTCCCAAAAAGTGCTGCGAAGAAATACCACCACCGAGGGCGGCGGTGGTTGCCAAGGCCCCCAGGGGAAACCCTGGGGGCCTTCGTGCTTTTGCGATACAGATATGCTAGTATCATAGTATACGGCTATAGGTATATTATGTGATACTTTTATGCATGTGGTGTCGGTAGTCAGTCAAAAGGGCGGGAGTGGCAAAACCACCGTAGCGGTAGGCCTAGCTGTAGAGGCAGTTCGGGCTGGAAAAATTGCTGCTGTCGTGGATCTTGATCCGCAGGCCACCGCGGCGAACTGGGGAGACCGAAGAGGGGAGGATGTGCCACCAACCGTGGTTTCCTGTCAGGCAAGTCGACTCGAGAAGGTTCTGGCCGTGGCAAAGTCGCAAGATCTTGACCTGATCTTGATTGATACACCGGGGAAGAGCGCAGATGCCGCGATCGCAGCCATCAAAGCCGCAAACCATGTCCTTATTCCAGTGGAGCCGCATATCAGCAACCTGGAAACCTTGTCCAACGTGAGCGAGCTGCTAGCTTTGGCAGGAAAGCCGCGTGCCACCGTGATTATCAGCAAGGCCCCTCCACTAGGCAGAAGACATGAAGACGCCAGAGCTGCTATCACAGCTCTAGGCTTTTCTGTCGCTCCAACCGTCCTCTACCAACGAGCCGCGTACAGCGACGCCACCAACCTGGGCTCAACCGCAAGTGAGTATGAGCCGAGGGGCAAAGCATCCATTGAGCTTTCCCTTTTATATTCATATATTGCTAGCATCCTATAGCCTGATGACAGCATATTTCGATAAGGTGATCATGCTATGAAATCAAAACAAACATCACTCGCGAAAAGCTTGGCCTCTGCGGCACAGAAACCAAGTACAGAAAAGCCATCGTCACGGACTCCGACTCAGGGCAAGGATCGGACTGTCCTGATCGCCGCGCATTACAACCGTGAGGTACGCAGAACCCTCAAGCTGATTGAGGCGGAAACGGACAAGACCCTCCGAGAACTTTTAGGGGAAGCCATTAACGATTTATGCGAGAAGTATGGGAAACCAAGACCGGTGCCTGAGGAAGGTCTACGTTAGTGGGCAGAACTAATAAAATTCTCAACGTCATCCTCTCAGGTCGCAGCGACAAGGGCATAAACTTCAACGATCTGATAACTTTAGTTATAGATCTAGGCTTCACCATGAGGATAAAAGGTGACCACCATATATTCACGAAATCAGGCGTAGATGAGATAATTAATCTGCAGCCCGTCGGAGCCAAAGCAAAGCCTTACCAAGTCAAGCAAGTGCGCGACCTCATCCTCAAATATCGCTTGGGAGCCGATCAAAATGACCAGATATGAGCTGATTATCTATTGGAGCAAGGAAGACGGCGCATTCTTGGTAGAGGTACCCGAACTTCCCGGCTGCATGGCGGATGGCTCCACCTATCAGGAAGCCGTCAGCAACGCTGAGCGAGTCATCGCAGAATGGCTGGAAACGGCTAAGGAACTGGGGAGGCCAATACCAGAGCCGCGAGGAAAACTCTCCTACGCATAGGACCGATTTCGGATTCCCCTCGTGCAACGTAACCAAGACCCAGTCTTCCCCAAGGGGGAATCATCCGATGAAAGACTTCGGGCAACTCAGAGCTTCACTGAGCGCACTGGGATATATCCCCTTTTCTGCCTTGCTCGCTCCACCTTCTCCAGGAAGGGTAGGGCTATGGCGGGATCCTCGAGGACACGGACCAGTACTCGACTGGGGCGACGACCGATGCGTCCCCAGCTGGTTGTGAGCTCCCACTCTCCCCAGAGGTTCTGTTCCAGGGCTAGGCGGTAGAAACGGAGTATCCCTTCTTCCGGCACTACCTTCTCCCACTCCCGTACCCACCAGCGCTCCAGCTCGTAACGGGGTAGGGACGCCACGGAATTCACTCCCCAGGACTGAGAGGTAAGGTAACCATCAGGAGTCCGCTGCCCTTGCGGCCTGCAGGGCCATATAGAGGGTGGACTTGCCGACTTTGAGGCGTGCCGCGGCCTCCCGAACGTTCAGGCCGTTGGCGATATACTCCCGGGCCCGCTGCAACTTCTCCGGCGTCATGACGGGCTTGCGCCCCCCTTTGCGCCCGCGGGCCGCCGCAGCAGCCAACCCAGCCCGGGTACGCTCCCGGATCAGATCCCGCTCGAACTGCCCCAAGGCCCCAAAGACGTGAAAGATGAGCCGACCACCCGGGGTGGTGGTGTCGATGTTTTCGGTGAGGGACTGAAAACCTACCCCTTGCGCTTCGAGGGTAGCTACTGTCTCGATGAGGTGCTGCAAGGAACGCCCCAACCGATCCAGCCGCCAGACCACGAGAATGTCTCCCTCGCGCAGATAGGATAAGGCCGCGGCAAGGCCTGGGCGCTCGGCTTTGGCTCCCGATACCTTGTCCTCGAAGATTCGGCTACAGCCGGCTTTCTGGAGGGCGTCGGTCTGGAGCGCGGTGTCTTGCTCGGCGGTGGATACCCGCGCGTAGCCGATGCGGGCCATGGCGGCCTCCTTATGTCCAGTTTATCGTCCATTTATCTTTTCGTCCGGCAAACCGATTGTCAAGCTATTTTGGGACGCTTGCCCGGTTTGTCCATTAAAGGACGGTTGCGAGAGAGCTGGGGGCGCTGGCATTTTTAATATATATAGCTACAATAAATAGATGAAGATCACCTACGATCCCGCCAAAAGGCAGAAGACCATCGAAGAGCGCGGACTGGATTTCGAAGATGCCCCGCTAGTGTTTGCGGGAAAGCACTTCACCCGTGAGGATGACCGTAAGGACTACGGAGAAGTCCGCTTCATTACGGTGGGCATGTTGCGGGAACGGATGGTGATCATGGTATGGACGCCGCGACATCTCGAGGATCGACACATCATCAGCATGAGGAAAGCCAATGAGCGCGAACAAGCCCAATATGCCCAGCACCTGGATTGATCCGGACGATGCTCCTGAGCTCGGTGTGGAGTTTTTTGAGGAGGCCGACTTGTACCAAGGAGACCAACTGATCCGGCGCGGCAGGGGCCGCCCGAAGCTAGCCAGTCGCAAAGTACTGCTCTCGGTGCGTTACAGCCCGGAGGTAGTCGATTACTTTCGGAAGACCGGGGAAGGTTGGCAATCCCGTATGGATGCGGTATTGCGCGAGTATATCCAGCGCAAGGCATAATTTATCAAGACGTTCCGGACACAAAAACGCGCATGGGATTTTGAACGGAAGATGGCCCCGCGAGGGAGCCGATTCTGTCCAGAAACGTAGTGTGCAGAAAACCCTGGTTTGATGGAAGAGTATGGTTACGCTTAATCTCTGGTCCAGAATTTGGGTTCCACCATACTTCTGTGTATTCATTTCATTGTCCTAATTATCTGTAGCAATAGTTGTCTTGTAGGCATGAAACCGGGATTTTCTTTGAGGCTCGCGATAAGGGTCTTTTCCGCCGCTTTGGGATCGTGGGCCAGGAGCCACTGGCTGCGGGCGATGACCCACTCCAGGAGGGCGCGCGGTTCCGGGAAGAGCGGCCGCTTGAGGCCCGCCTGCAAGAAGGCGATGCCGCCCGCCACATCGCCGCGGTTGAAGAAGGCTTGTGTCGCGATCTCGCTGCGCAGGTTGACGCTTTCGGGGGTGAGGGCAAGACCCTTGCGCCAAGCCAGCACCGCGTCGTCCCGAGCTACCGCCGGGCTCAGGCCGAGGACGCTGCTGCCGTAGTTGAGATACAAAGACCCGATGGCGTTGTAGACCCCCGCCTGACGGGGAATACCCACGAGCGACTGGCGATACTGGTGGAGGGCGGCCTCCAGCAGCACCTTTTTCTGGACCGTGGGCATGGAGGGCTCCTGCGCCACGAGGTTCAGATAGGCGTTGCCGGTGTACACCCAGGGCTGAGTCGCCTGCGGGCGTGCCGCCTCCAAGAATCGGGCTGCTTTCATAAGAAAGACCGCGCGCGCATTGGCGTTGGGTAGGAGGCCGTCGAGCCAGGCATTGGCGCTAAAAAGGCCATAGACCGCCGCGTCCAGCGCCAAAAACCAGCCCGCCAGCACAAAGAGCAGGGCCATGCTGAGCTGGATCACGCCGGGGTGCCGGATCCCCAAGCGGGGCAGCAGCGGTGCCGTATCCTTGGGCTGTTGGTACAGGCGCCAGGCCTAGGCCAAAAAGATCCCGGCCAGGATGCTCAAGGGCAGGTTATAAAAGATGAAGTTGCCCAAGGCGTGGCCGGTGATGGCGAAAACCCCCAACACCAGCCCCAGCGCCCAGTAGCGGTTTTCCTCGGAGATGCCCAGCCGTGCAGGACGGACGATCAGGCGATAGAGCGCGTAGAACAAGGTCCCGGCGAAGGCCAGCAAAAAGCCCAGGTTGATGAGCCCCCCTTCGGCCAGGAACTCGATGTAATCGTTGTGGGCGTAGGTCCCCGCCGAAGCCAGCTCCCCGGGCAGGCGGTAGGCGGGGTAAAAGAGAAAGTAACTGCCAAGGCCCGTACCCAGGTAGGGGTGACTCAGGAAAATGTGCCAGGTGGCGATCCACATGAGGCTGCGGGATACGGTCGCAATGTTGGAGGAGATGTAGTGCGGATTAAGCTGTCCTAGGATGTCATAGCCCTTGGGATAGTTGATGATCAGAAAAGCCAACAACACCAGACCGAAGACCACCGCCCAGCGCTTGCCCATTCCAGGGAACCCGCGGAAGCCCCAGATGGCAAAGGGTACGGTGCAGAGCCAGGCCAGCAGGCCGCCGCGGCTACCGGTGCTGAAATCTGCAAGAACCACCACCGCTATGGTCAGTAGATATCCCAGCACACGCCTGTCTATTTGCCGGTCGACGAATCGTACACCTCTCTGTGAATCAAGGTAGAGAACGCGAGCCACCAGCGGGAAAAAAAGCAAATTCATCCAGGCAGAATAACTATTGCAATCAAGGAGCGGGCCTTGGGGGCGAAGGCCCTGCCACCCGGTTCCTTCTCCGAGTAACTGGTAATACTGGCCAAGTCCTATGGCTGCCAGGACCCAGGCCCCTACGACCATTCCCCCCCAAAACCACGGCCAAACCCGTTGCCGATCCATGTCGCTCATCAAAGTCCAGCCTAGAAAGCCCAGAGGAACCGAGCCGAGCGTCCAGAAATAGAACCAACTGCTATAAGGCACATGGCTCCAGAAGAGCGTCAGCCAATACCAAAAGAGCCAGAGCAGCATGAAAACTGGTAGAAACCCCTTGGGCCAGGGCAGACCGGCCCGAAGACGGGGCCACAACACCGTAGCACCCCAGGCCAGCATCAGGACGCTGCTCAACGCCAGCAAGGGGATGGCCTGGCCGTTGTAGTACCAGCTGCTGATATAGCTCAGAAGGGGAAGCAGACTGAGCCAAAGAGCGCGGGCGGCAGAGATCTTGGGTTTGGTTTTCATCGCCGGCGTTTCGTAAACAATTTGCCGCAGTCTAACAGGGAGCCCGCAGTCGCTGAAAGTCTCTACGTCGTGGTATGCCCAACAGCACAAAGGCTGCCAAAGCCATCAAGCGGGTGTGCGCCCATAGCGATCTTCAAAGGGCACGATATCGTCCTCACCCAGATATTCGCCGCTTTGCACCTCGATCATGGCCAGATCGATAACTCCTGGGTTGATGAGGCGGTGGGGTGAGCCGGCAGGAATATAGGTCGTAGGTCGCCACAATCTTTTCCAAGGAGATCGACATGACAGAACCAAATTTTTTGTCGACATCGCCTTGACATCCCAGGAGCGGAAACCCTACGCTAGCAACCATATTCATCATGTGAGCACACAATGAAATTTGATGACGCGACGCGCTATCAGTTGCTCAAACTCATTGCCGAACATCCGGGATACAGCCAGCGCGAACTGGCCGCCGCCATGGGCGTGAGTGTGGGGAAAACCAATTTTTGCATCAAGACCCTCATCAGCAAGGGTTTGATCAAGGTCGAGAACTTCCATCGCAATCGAAACAAAGGTGCCTATGCCTACCTCCTAACCCCCAAGGGCATTGAAGACAAAGCCATCGTCACCGTCCGATTCCTCCAGCGCAAAATGGCCGAGTATGACGTCCTCAAGGCCGAAATCGCCGCCCTGCGCCGGGAAGTGGATGATCTTGCCGCATCAGGTCTCGATGCCGGGAGGGGGGCGGCGTGACCACCACCGAGCGCCTCGCGCGCTACGAAGACCTCTTCGACCTGCCCGATAATGTCGTGGGCGAGATCATTGCCGGTCAACTGGTTACCCATCCCCGCCCGGCACCAGCGCATGCGCGGGCCAGTTCGGTGCTTGGCAACAAAGTAGGGACGCCTTTCGATCAGGGCGAAGGCGGCGGCCCCGGCGGCTGGTGGATCCTCGACGAACCCGAGCTACACCTGAGCCAAGACATCCTCGTTCCGGACCTCGCCGGCTGGCGTCGCGACCGGATGCCCGCACTCCCCAAAACCGCATGGTTCGAGACGGCCCCCGACTGGGTCTGCGAAGTGCTTTCCCCGGCCACCGCCCGTACCGACCGCGTCCTCAAATTGCCCCGTTACGCCGCCGCCGGTGTCGCCCACTGCTGGCTCATCGACCCCGACGCCCGTACCCTGGAGGCCTACACCAATCAGGGTGGTCGCTGGCTGCTGCTGGGTACATGGGGAGGCGATGATGTGACCACCATCGATCCCTTCGCCGCCATCCCCCTTTCTCTCTCGGGCCTATGGGTGGACTGAATTGGAGTCAAACTGATGAGCCATAACGTCATTCCCATTATTCGACATGTTCCTTCCCGTGCAGTGCTAAGGGAGTCCTTTTCCGAGATTAATCATCAGATCGTCCATCTGGTCGCTCGCATCGAGGATGCGGTTAGAGACGACGATGATCACTTTTTTGGGCTCTGTGATGAGCTACGTAGCCAGATCAATGAATTAGTTGGTATTTGCAGTGATTACGCACAGCCAGAGCTTTCCACCGACAAGGATCGGGATGGATGGAAGGAAAGTTTGCGCCTTCTGGTCCTGATGGTTTCGCATATGGAACTCATGTTTCTGTATGCCCGGAAGAACCGAGTTTCCGTGATGCACTATCGAAAGGAAATCAGCGCCACAGCGGATGAATTCCTACAGCGCCACTCGCGGATTGTCACGAGTCTTGGGTGACGGTGAGTATCAGGGGATGATGTCTATAGCAGTCATCGTTCCGGTCAAGAACGGCGGTCCACGCTGGCAGATGGTCGCTGCCTCGATTCAGGAGCAGCGTCTGCGTCCGCAACGCACGATCGTCATTGATTCTGGGTCGACAGACGGTTCAGACGAGATTGCCAAGGCATCTGGCTTCGAGGTGCACGCCATCGCACCAGAACGATTCGATCATGGCGGTACCCGACAAATGGCAGTAGAGATGGTGCCGGAATGTGAGATCTTGGTTTTTCTGACGCAAGATGCCGTGCTGGAAGGTGCGGATTCCCTGGAGCAACTCGTGTCGGCCTTGCATGCACACCCACAGGCCGGTATCGCCTATGGGCGTCAGATTTCTCGCCCGGAAGCTGGCCCCATCGAGCGGCATGCCCGTCTCTTCAATTATCCAGAGAGATCCATAGAAAAGCGTCTCGACGATGTCCCGAAATTGGGAATCAAAACGGCGTTCAGTTCGAACTCTTTTGCGGCTTATCGACGCACGATGCTTTTGCAGGCTGGCGGCTTTCCACAAAACTGCCCCATGGGAGAAGACATGATCGCGGCCGCCCGGATTCTGCTGCAAGGTGGTACGGTGGTGTATGCAGCGCAGGCGCGGGTCATCCATTCGCATGGATTCACGATGGCTGAGGAAGCCCGGCGATATTACGGCATTGGTCGCATGCACGCCCAGCAGAAAGCGCTGCTGGCCAGGTTTCAGAGTCCCGCATCGGAAGGTAAGCGCTTTGTGCGGTCGGAGTTGGCTTTCCTTTTGCGGCAAGCCCCCTGGCGGATACCGGAGGCCCTATTGCGAACCGCCATCAAATACGGCGCCTATCGCCGGGGGAAGCGATCTGCCCCCGTAATGGAGCAGGCTGGTTGAAACAGCATATTGCGGTCTCCACGCTCCTGAATCTTTCCGGACGCGCTTTGCCGGCTCTCTTACTGCTGGTGACCACACCTCTGTATCTTCATCTTATTGGCTTGTCCCGTTATGGTGCGATGGCCATCCTGTGGTTGGCCTTGGGATATTTTGGGGTCTTCGATTTGGGGTTGGGCCGCGCGGTCGCGCAACGCATCGCGCGTCTTCCGCGTATGAACCACGATTCCTCCGCCACGCTGGAACAGCATCGTGGAGAAATTTTCTGGACAGCACTGATTGCCAGCTTGGTAGTCGCTTCGGTGGCCTCCCTTGCTCTATTTTGGCCTTTGATGGAAGTGATGATCCATCACGTCCTGCACATCTCACCGGAGTTGCGCACAGAAGCCGGACATTCAGTCTGGGTGCTATTGACCTTTCTCCCGATCGCTACCACGTTGAGCGTGTTGATGGGGACTTTGGAAGGGACCGAACGGTTCGATTTTCTCAACGTGGGCCAACTCACTGGGCTCGTCGGCTACCAGATTCTCCCACTGACTGTCGCTGTCTTCGGGTACGTCACGCTGCCCTGGCTGATGAGCGCAGCGATCCTCGGGCGCTTGTTCGGCGCAGGGGTGCTCTTCTGGTTTTGTGAAAAGGTGCTGGATTTCCCACGCCCACAGTTTCAATGGCGCGTATTGAAGCCTCTGCTGCGTTATGGGGGTTGGATTACGGTGAGCGCCATCGTCAGCCCGATCCTGAACATTACCGATCGGTTCTTCATTGGTGCTCGGTTGGGCATGGCGTATGTTGCCCATTACGTCGTGCCTTTCAATATGGTGATGTACGCCGGAATTCTGCCACAAAGCTTGGCCACAGCTCTCTTTCCCCGCTATGCGCTACTGGAAGAGGGTGAGGCCAAAGCGATGATGTGGTCGGCATTGCGCATCATCGCCGCCGTGATGATCCCGTTGGTTCTGATGGGTATCTGGTGGATGCGAGGATTCCTGACCTGGTGGTTGGGTGCAGCCTTTGCGGCACAGAGCGCGCTGGTTGGAGAACTTCTACTTGTCGGGATCTGGATGAATGCTCTGGCTCATGCCCCATATGGTTTTTTGCAGGCACAAGGTCGAGCGGACTTGACGGCCAAATTTCACCTGCTGGAACTGGTGATTTATCTGCCGCTGCTCTGGTGGGGCATCGCCCAGTGGGGCATCGCCGGAGCGGCAGTGGTATGGGATGGGCGAGTGCTTTTGGATCTGGGGCTCCTCCTGCTGGTCAGTCAACGGGTATGGGCTCCTGTTTTCAGTCTGGCTCCGATGCTGCTGCTCATCGTCGTGGCCTTTGTGATGGCTTGGCAGCATACCCGGATCCCCATGCCCTGGTTCATTGCGGTCGCTGCGATGTTGTGGTTCCTGGCGCTCCTACAGGCTCGGAGATTCACGATGGGATGGACGGCCTATCTCAGAAGTAGGTTGAGAGATCGCAGGCGTGTGACACATCCGGGCTACGGCGAGACGGGGCCGACCTCCTCGCCGACAGTTGCGATTTTGATGGCCGTGTATAACGGGGAGCGTTTTCTCGAATCGCAGCTGTTTTCGATTCTCACACAGAGCCATGCGCAGATCCGGCTCTACGTCCGTGACGACGGGTCTACGGACGGATCCGTCGATATCCTGCGAGCAATGGCAGAGCAGAGCCCCGGGAGGATCGTCCTTCTCCAGGACGAGGAAAAAAAACTGGGGGTGATTGGCAATTTCCATCGCCTGCTTTGTGCGGCTGACCAGCTCGGTTCTGAGCCTTATCTCATGCTGGCTGACCAGGACGATGTCTGGTTCGCCGACAAGGTCGAAGTGACCCTGCATGAGATGCGTCGGACAGAACGATGGGCAGGGAAAGAAACCCCGATATTGGTACATACGGATCTGTGTGTAACGAACGACAGGCTACAGATACGCGATCCATCCTTCTGGCATTATCAGCATTTGGACCCGAGCCGGGATGATCTCCGCCAACTCTGCATGCAGAATATGGTGACCGGATGCACGGTCATGATAAATCGGACCTTGCTCAAAAAGGCTCTGCCCATCCCGGATGGCGTCCTGATGCACGACTGGTGGCTGGGACTGGTGGCCTCCGCTTTCGGGGTGATCCGATTCATTCCCCAAGCGACCATGTTCTACAGGCAGCACGACAGCAATGACACGGGAGCAAAAAAGTTTGGCTTAGCTTATGTCCTGCGGGCGTTTTTGCGGGTCAGGTCGAGCACGGCGTTCTGGCAACTGCTGGCCAGAAATCAACGCCAGGCCGAGGCGTTCCTCGCCAGATTCCATGAAGATTTGCCGCCAGAAAAAGTAAAAGACCTGCAACGGTTTGCTGCCTTGGCCGCGCATACTCCAGTCCTGGAGCGATTACGGGCCGTATTCACACGACAATTTAATCGTCACGGCTGGGTCCGAAACCTGGGCCTAGCCGTGCGTCTGACTATCGGCTAAGGGGAATATAGTGCTGCAAGTGGCTCGCTCATTCGGGAAATATTGGCGGTACCGAGATTTGGTCAAGAACATGGTCATGGCCAACCTCAAGGTTCGTTATCAGGGGGCGGCTTTGGGATTCCTCTGGTCTCTGGGCAATCCCTTGGCCATGATCCTGCTCTACGACTTCGTTTTTACGCATGTCTTTCGCAGTGATCTGCCCAATTATATCCTGTATCTCGTTATTGGAGTCCTGCATTACAATCTTTTTGCCCAGTCTGTATCCCAGGGATGCGACAGCCTGATTGGTGGATCTGGGCTTATCCAGAAGATCTATTTTCCGCGCATTTTGATACCTACTTCCAGCATGGCATTCACGCTCGTTTTGTGGATCGTGGCCATTGCGATTCTGGTAACCATCTATCCGTTTATTGGCGGTACGTACCACTTGGTATTGCTATTATATCCCCTCGTTCTCGGGATCTATATCGCTTTCATTTGGGGTATTGTGCTGACCTTTTCTGTTTTGCAGGTGGAGTTCCGCGACCTGAAACACCTGGTCGAAATTGCCGTGATGTTCTTGTTCTGGTTCACTCCCATTGGGTACAGTATCACCGTACTGAAGCCCACAACCCGCGAGATTATCTCCCTGAACCCTTTGACCCAGTTTATGGACCTGTTCCACGCCATTTTGTATCGGGGAGTGCTACCGAGTTGGTCACATCTCACAATCGCGATGAGCTGGACGATGGCAACCCTGGTTATCGGTACCTGGTTGTTCCAGCGCAAGGCGCGGCATCTGGTGGAGGACCTATAAATGGCTGTCGCATTGCGGGTGGAAGATGTGTCGAAAACCTTTGTTCTCCGGCACAACCGATCCATGGGCATCAAATCGCGTTTTCTTTCCCTAGTGCATCGCGATCGGCGGGAGCGCCGAGAAAACTTTCAAGCCCTGCAGGACGTCAGCTTTGTAGTGGATCAGGGGGAGGCGCTCGGGCTACTAGGCCATAACGGATCCGGGAAAAGTACCTTGCTGCAAATCATCGCTGGGATTCTCTTGCCAACAAGCGGGCGGGTAGAGGTCACGGGACGGGTTGCCCCGCTCATTCAGCTAGGAGTGGGATTCAACCCCGAGCTGACCGGCATGGAAAACATCTTTTTAAACGCGAGCCTCTATGGCTATTTGAATCGGGACGTGCGGAAGAAAATCCGGTCCATCGTCGAGTTCTCAGAAATTGGACATTTCATCGATACTCCGCTCAAAAACTACTCCTCAGGTATGCAGATGCGCCTGGGGTTTTCGATTGCCGTGCACCTAGACCCAGATATTCTTCTCGCCGACGAAATCTTGGCAGTCGGAGACCAAGCTTTTCAGGAAAAATGCCATGAGCGCATTGCCGAGTTGCGCGGGAACGGGATGACGCTGATCCTCGTTTCGCACAGTCACGAGCAGGTGGAAAAATTCTGCGACCAGTATGTCCGATTGGAGCATGGCAGGATGATAGAGTCTGGCCGCGTTTCTGCTGCGATGGATGAGCGGTGCGTGACCGTGTGCTCGACCAACGCAGGGTAGTCGCATACGTCTGCAGCTCCGGCACATGATAGGGAATGCTTCGGGAAGCCTGGGCAATCTAAAAGGAATCACATGAATTCACAAACGCAGCACCTGTATCATCGCGCTCCGATCGATCCTGAGAATGATAATGACAGCCTGGCCAAGATTGCGCGCCTCGTTCCGCCGGGTAGCACTGTGCTGGATGTGGGCTGTGGCGTCGGCAGGTTAGGGCAGTTTTTGGCTATCGACCGAGGCTGCGCAGTAGATGGTATAAATGCTAACCGCATGGAACTTGACCTTGCCGGACCATTTTATCGTCTTCTATGGGAGTGGAATTTAGAAAGACATCATCTTCCACGCAGCCTGCTCAAGCAGCGATACGATATTATCGTCTGTGCTGACGTTCTTGAGCATTTGCGGGATCCAGGAAGATTGTTGCAACTGCTACAGACCGTTTTGCAGCCAACGGGAAAGATCCTTATTTCCATCCCAAATATAGGGCACATTGGCATAATTCTGGAGCTTCTGGGTGGGGATTTTCACTACCGGCATGAAGGTTTATTGGATGAGACGCACCTGCGATTCTTTACTCGGCAGAGTTTTCTGCGATTTCTAAAAGACTATGGATTCTCCGGAAGCATCGTAGACGAAACTGTTGTGCCTCTGCAGGCCAGCGAATTCGCACAATGGGCAACCCATCTTATTCAATTAAATCTTAGACAAGATCTCAATAAAGACAAGATAGTCTATCAGTATATCGTCGTCGCTACACCGCAGGGAAATGCTAGCATGCTTCCTGCCACTTTACCCGCTATTAGACACTGGTCACCGAGCGCAAATATCGGTGTTTTTTGGGGTTCAGAAGGAGAACAATTCGCCCAAGAGAGATCCCATTCATTGACGATGCCTCTGGACGGTGATCGATATCAGATGGTTTTTAATATTCCACCGGTGAAGATACAGAGGCTTCGGATTGATCCAATTGACATGCCAGGAGATATTTGGCTTTACGGCCTGCGACTGATGGGTGGTGATCGAATTCTTTGGAGCTGGGATGGAACCTCGCAGGGTGTTTCCTCTTTGGAAATGCAGCAGCTGGAAATACTTCCGTACGCATTGGCGCCACATGGAATAGGATTGCGAGCATCCGGCAATGATCCGCAAATTTTACTTTCATTGCCAGGCTCGCTTCTGGAGCAATGTACGCAGGTCATTTTAGAACTAAAGTATATTATCCAGAAAGATTGGCATGACGCTTTGATCAGAATGAAAAATCAATTAGATGTCCTCCAGGATCAACTGCAAAAAAATAACGACGAGATTTCCACGCTATCGAATACTCTGAAAAATACACTACGCTCCCGATCCTGGCGGGTCACCCGCCCGATGCGCAGCATGGCCCAGCTAGCCAGAACAGCTCGGGAAGCTTTACGTCCCGGACCGTTAGGACAGCAAAATCGCTACGCCATAATACGCGGTCTTTATCGTGCCCTCCCACTGCCGAAGACCCTGCGAAACAGCATCAGCAGGCGTATGCATGTCGCACGAAGTCAAAGAACCTACGCCGACTGGATACGCAACTTCGATACTCTCAGAGAATCTGATCGTTCTACTATTCGCGCGCAGGTGGCGTCTTGGGAAAAACCGCCCCGGATTTCCGTACTTATGCCGGTTTATAATCCGCCTGTGAAATACCTTCAATTGGCAATCGATTCCGTTTGTCAGCAGTTGTATCCGCATTGGGAACTTTGCATCGTAGACGACGCCTCGACGGATCCAAAAGTTCGCGAAGTACTGACGCGCAGCGTCGAGAACGATCACCGTATCAAGGTCAAGCATCGCGCTGAAAATGGTCATATATCCGTCGCTTCGAATGATGCCTTGGCCATGGCTACCGGTGAATATGTGGCCTTGCTAGACCACGATGATCTTCTGACAGAACATGCCCTTTACTGGGTTGCTGCAACCGCACTGGCAAACCCCCATGCCGACCTGATCTACAGCGACGAAGACAAAATCGATGAAGCAGGTGTCCGTTCAGATCCATATTTCAAACCAGACTGGAACCCAGAATTGCTTCTGGGCCAAAACTATATCAATCATTTAGGCTGTTATCGCCGAGAACGCGTAGAGTCGATCGGCGGATTTCGTCTGGGCTATGAAGGGTCCCAGGACTGGGACTTAGTGTTGCGTTTTACAGAAGGATTGGATGCCTCGCGTATCGTGCATATCCCGGCCGTTCTGTATCACTGGCGAATGTTGTCCAGCTCGACTGCCGTTTCCTTAGACGCCAAGCCCTACGCGATAGAGGCGTCGCGGAAAGCGGTTCTCGACCATCTGGAACGACAGGGAATTGCAGTGGACATGGAGGCGGTATGTAACTGTGTTTATCATCTTCCTCGTTTTCAAGTACAGGGAATGCCGCTCGTCAGTATAATTATTCCTACTAGAAACGGCTTTGCCGATCTGGAAAGCTGCGTGGAAAGCCTGGATAGGACCTCCTGGAAAAACACCGAGCTTTTGATCATCGATAACCAAAGTGACGACCCCAAAACTTTGGAGTACCTGAGATCGGAAGAGCGTCGT